>JAZQAP010000057.1:0-29071 GCA_045545275.1 Thermoguttaceae bacterium
CGAAGTAAGCGGCGAGCCCGACTTGACGCGGCTCTTTCGGCTCGACCGCGACGCTCGAAACGCCGCCGTCGCCAACTTCGCCGCCGCTTTCGCAAGTCGTTTCCGCGTCGGGGTTTGCCGTCTTAAACGCAACCAACGCGAACGCGAGCGCCGCCGTCGCGTAAAAAACGGCGAACGCTCCGAGAATCGCGCGATAACCGAGTTCCGTCTCGACCGAGGCGACGTTCCCAACGACCGCGCAAGCCGCCGCGAGCCAAAGCGCCGTCGCGACGAGCGCCGTCAAAATCCGTCCCGAAAAGCGCCGAAGCGTCGGGCCGAGCGCCGTCGTTTTCCCCTTGAGCGCAAACCAAACGAGTATAAAAAGGGGCGCCGCCCAATAAAGTCCCAAGACGCCCCCCAAGACCGTTCCGACGAACCCCGCTCCGAGAATCCGGCTCGCGTTCGCCCCGAATTCGCCGAAGGAGCGCGAACGGCAAATTTCAACCGACAAGAACGGCCCGCTCAAAATAAGCGCGCCCAACGCGAAAACGGCGATTCCTCCCCAAGGGTAAGAGGCCCCAAGCACGCTTGTCCGAACGACGCCCAAGGCAAACGCGAGCGTCCAAAACGCCAAAACCGCCGCCCAATACAGTCCGAACCGACCGGTTCCGCCGTTTTTTTCAGCGTTTTTTTTCAGTTTTTTCGTTTCCATATCTCGTTCCCTTCCAAGAGTTTACTCCGACGCCGTCGAGCCGAGCGTTTCGGCGCTTCCGCCGCCGACGTTATCTTCCGAAATCCGACGATAAAATTCCCCCCAATCGCGCGGCTCGTTTTTTCCGGCGTCGTCGTTTCGGCGACGAGGCCAAAACGCGAGAACGCCGAGCGCGCTCCAATGCAAAACAAGGGTCGGCGTCTCGAAAAGAGCGACGCCCAGCGAACAAAAGAAATGTTCCTCGCCGATCGCCCCGCCGACGAAAAACGCGGTTTCGACAAGCGCAAAAATCCCGACCGCCGTCAAAATCCGACCGCGCCGACGCGTCAACGTCTCGCCCGGCGCCGTTTTCAGCGTCGACGCCAACCAAACGCCGAAAAGCGTCGCCGCGACGCCCGCGCCGATCAAAGCCGCAAAGCAGGCGATCAAGCCGTTTTGCGATTCCATCCCGACGCCGAGCCCAAACGCTATAAGGCTCGCATTAAAGAACGCGGCGCTCGCCCAAACGCATCCCAGCGCCAAAACCGGGATGAAAACCGTCGCGACCAACGAAAGGGGCCAAGCGCTCCAAAGCCTTCGATCGCAAAGCGTTACGCAAAAGAACGGAGCGTTGGCAAGAAGCCAAACGCTCAAAAAGTTGCCCGCGAACCGCAAGCTCAACGCGAGCGCTAAAAACGCCGAAACCGCCGCGAAGTAAAAGCCGAGCCCGATTTCGCGCGGCGCCGCCGTTTCCGCGACCGCCGTTTTCCCGCTCTCCCCGCCTTCGTCCGCGCCGTCGTTGTTTACGCAAGTCGTTTCCGCGTCGACGTTTGCCGTCTTAAACGCAACAAACCCGAACGCAAACGCCGCCGCCGCGTAAAAAACGGCGAGCGTCAAGAAAAGCGCGCCGCAACCGATTCGAATCCCAAACGCGCCGCCCGGCGCGACGTTCCCGACCAGCGAACAAGCCGCAAAAAGGAGCGCCGTCGCGACCGTCGCCGTCAAAATTCGCCCGCCTTGACGCCGGAGTCGCGGGCCGAGCGCCGTCGTTTTACGTCGCGTCGCAAACCAAACGACCCAAAATCCCGGAATCGCCCAATAAAGCCCCGAAGTCGCGACCAACGTCCCGACGAATCCCGTTCCCAAAATCGGGCCCGCGTTTTGCCAAAACCGCTCCGTCGTCGGCGAATCGCAGAGTTCGACGAACAAAAACGGCCCGCCCAAAAGAAGCGCGCCCAAAACGAAAAAAGCGCACCCGCCCAAAAGCTCGTCGTCGACCGCCAAGATTCCGGCCAACGCAAGCGCGAGTCCCCAAAACGTCAAAACCGCCGCGAAATAGGACGCGAGCCCCTTCCGCTTTTCCCGTTCCTTCGTTTCCATAATCCGTTTCCTCTCAACCAATTAAGAACGCCGAAGAACAACCGAGAACGACAAAGCGCCGCCGCCCGTTTTCTACGTTATATACGACTCGACGTCGAAAGTCAAGCGACGTCGCGCGATTTTTTTACGTTTTTTCACTTTTTAAATTTTTGTCGTTTTTAACGCCCGCCGCTCCTTCCGCCTCGTTCGTCCCCGCGTTTCCGCGAAAAAAATCGGAAAAAACGTTTGCAATCGCGCCCGCGAACTGGTATAATCGACGTTAACTCGACGGCGGCGCTTCGCGTTTTGCGTCGACGTTTCAAGAAGGCGCGACGCCGTTTCGCGTCCCGTCAAACAACGCCAACCCCTTAAACGACAAGGAGAAACGACTTGGGCAGAATCGGAATCGGGCTGAATTTGGAAGCGGTGCGAACGTCGCACAAGTCGTTCGAACAAGGAATCGCGTTCGCCGCCGAACTCGGGTACGAGTACGTCGAGCCGATGGTTCACTGGGGCCGCGAACTCCTCAGCGAAGCGCGCTATTTTCACAGCGTTTCGATGCTCGACGACCCGTTTCGCGTTCGCGACGCGGTCGAGAAACACGGCCTCAAACTTTCGGCGTTTTCGTCGCACAGCCAACTGTCGAAACCGGAGATCGCCGTCGAATACCTAAAGCAAGCCGCGCGCTTCGCTTACGAATGCGGCGCGCCGATTATCAACACGCACGAAGGACACAAGCAGCCTTGGACGACCGCCGAGGAGGACTTCGTTCTCATCAAGTATTCGATCAAAGAGGCGGCGAAGGTTTGCGAGCGGCGCGGAATCAAAATCGGCCTCGAAACGCACCAAACTTACTCCCTTAGTTTGGAGGGTTACGACCGCATTTTGAACCTCGTCGTCTCCCCTTGCGTCGGCGCGAACTTCGACACCGGCAACGCGCACCTCGGCGGGCTCGACCCGGTTTCTTGGCTGGAACGGGTCAAAGATCGCGTTATCCATATGCACGCCAAGGACATATCGTTCGAGCAGTCGGCGGCGGAACGCGGCAAGGTGATGGGGACGGCGGTCGGTTGCGCTTGCGGCGACGGCGTCGTCGATTGGGAAAAGATCGTCGCGATTTTGCGAACCGTCCCGCAAGACGTCGTTTTGAGCGTCGAATGCGGCACGATGGAGCAAGCGGCGCGCTCGATCGAATATTTACGCAAAGTCGTTGGAAAATAACCGTTTACGCGGCGCCAAACGCAATATCGAAACGCCGTTCTCCTTTATCGGGAACGCGCCTCATTGATTTTCATATTTTTGCGCCGTTTATCAAATTTTGATTTAAACCAAAATCGCCCGAAATTCAAACGTCGCCCGACGCGGCGTTGCGCTCGGCTTTTTTCGCCGTTCGACGCGACGTTTTCCGCAACGATCCGACTCAATTTTATCCGGTTTTAATCCGTTATTTTTCAGGAGGTTATCCCAATGCGTTCGACAAGACGAGACTTTCTCAAATCGGCGGCTTCCGCAGCGTTGGTCGCGGGCGTCGCTTCCCCGACGTTGATCTCCCGTTCCGCCCTCGCCGACGGAACCCGCCCCGGCGCCAACGACCGCATCGGCGTCGCGGGAATCGGCGTCGGGCGGCGCGGCTCCGAAATTTTTGCGAGCGCGGCCCGCAACCCGAAAGCGCAGGCGATTTGCGTCGCCGACGTTTGGCTCCCTAGAGCGGAAAATATCGCGAAAAAGCACAAATGCGACGCCGCGTATCAAGATTACCGCCGCGTCCTCGACCGCAAAGACGTCGACGCCGTCCTCACCGCGACGCCGGAGCATTGGCGCGGGCTCGTTTGCATTAACGCATGTCTCGCCGGGAAGCACGTTTACGGCGAAAAACCGATCACGCTGACGATCTCCGAAGGCGCCCTGATGGAGAAGGCGGCGCGCAAAAACAACGTCGTTTTCCAAACCGGGAGCCAACAGCGTTCGCAACGTCAAAATTACGTCGGTTGCGAGTTCATCCGCAACGGCGGACTCGGCCAAATTAAGGAAGTTATCGCCGCAAACTACGAAAGTCCTTGGCTTTGCGACTTGCCGGCGCAACCGATTCCGGACGGGCTCGACTGGGAAACTTGGTGCGGCCCGACGCCGGTCGTCCCGTACAACATCGACCTTTTCACGCCCCGCGCGAAACCGGGTTGGCTCTCGTTCCGTCCCTACTCCGGCGGCGAAATGACCGGTTGGGGGACGCACGGCTTCGACCAAATCCAGTGCGCGCTCGGAACCGACCTCACCATGCCGACGGAAATTATCGTCGAAGAAGGCGCCGAAAAGCTGATTCCGCCGGTCTACTCGAAGGCCGAGGACGCCAAGCGCGGGAACGAAATTTGCTCGAAACCGCGACTCGCCTACAAATACGCAAACGGTATTATCGTTCGACTTGGGAACGCCAACCGCGGCGGCGGCATCTTTATCGGCGAGAAAGGCAAGATGGAAATTTTCCGCGGCAACCTCAAATCGAATCCGCCGGAAATCGCCGAAGAACTCCTCAAGAGCGAACGCCGCGACCAAGACCACGTCGACAACTGGCTCTCCTGCATTTTGACCGGCGAACGCCCGATTTCCGACATTGCGATCGGACGTCGCAGCGCCGCGATCTGCCACCTCCTCAACATCGCCCGCTACTTGGGCCGCTCCCTCAAATGGGACCCGGACAAGGAAATTTTCATCGGCGACGACGAGGCCAACACCTATCTAAGCCGCGAACCGCGCAAAGGTTACGAACTCCCGACGGTTTGACGTTTTCCCGCCCTAACCGCCGTCGACGCGGCGTCGCCGTTTTCTCTCGTCGACGTCGCGTCAAGAGTCTCCAAGATAATAAACGGCGACGTTTACGTTCTCGCCGTTCCCCAACGTAAAAACGGCGACGCTTCGAGTTTTCCGCTCAAATCGCCGCCGTTTTTTTCGTTATGCCGCTTTGTTTCTCTCAACGTTTTTCAACGTTTTCAAAACGCGCTTTTCAAATTATTTATTCCGCGCTTCTCAACGCTTTCAACTCCCGCGATTTCAACGTTTTCCGACGTTTCCAACGCTTCCGGTTCGCGCTTCGTTTTGTCGCGATTCAAGCGAACGCAAAGCGCGAAAACGCCGAACGTCGCCGCTCCCGCTCCGAGCGCGATAAACGCCGGACGAAGCAAACCCGGGTAAAAAAACAAGAGCCATAAGCCAAAGCCGGTCGGCCCGACCAACGCCCCCGAAGCTATCCCCAGCGCCGCCCAAGCGCCCAGGCCCGCAACCGCCGAAACAAGCGTCGCCGCGAAAATCGCTTTCGACAAACGACGCGCCGCGGCGTTAACTTTTTTATCGCGCAATTTCGCGACGAGCCAAGCGACGTAAAGGAGCGTAACGCCCGAAACGACGGCCCTTTCCGTCCAACCGTTCAAGACGACGAAGCGCTTGCCGTCCTCAACCTCAAAAACCCACCTAGGGCCGAAAGTCGCCGTTATAAAGCACGCGAGCAAAACGCAAAAGAACGACGCGAGCGTCGCAAGAATCGGACGCGGCTTCAAGACGTCGACGCAAAACGCCGGAAAGAGCCAAAGGACGACGGACGCCGCCAGAACCGCCGCGCACGTCGCCGCCGCGTCCAAGTCCGGCGCCAACGCCGCGACGCCGACGCACGCCGCCGCAATGAAAACGGCGACGCCCCAAAACGCGAAAATTCGCTTAAAGTACCCGCCGACGCCGAGTTCCGCCTTCTCTTTTATTCGCTTTTCTCCCATTTTTGCCTCCGTTTGGTCGCGGTAAAGAGCGGCGCGCGTTAGCTTTCGGAAGCGCCGCCGCTCTTTGGTTCCTTGCCCTAAGTAAGATTATAACCGACGCCGCGTCAAAAAGCAAGAGAAAAATCAAGCAAGCGAACAAAAAACGGCGGTTCGAGGTTGCCCCAAGCCGCCGTCCTTTGTTCGTTAAATCGCTTTGTCTCTTTTAACAATTTTTCTCGCTCTTCCGCACTTGTATTGATTACCGAGTCGATTTTCATCGTTTTCAAACCGACTCGATTTTGTCGCCTCCCGACGCTTTCGGCGCGTCCTCCGTTTTATCCTTAAACCGTTTCAAAGAAGCCTTTAACGCAAAAACGCCGAACGTTGCCGCCGCCAAACAATACGGAAAAATCGCCGAAACGGCGACGATTCCCAAACCTATTCTCTCCCCCTTCCCCATATTTTCGACCCTTCCCGAGACGCAAGGCTCCGCCAACGTCCAGATTCCAAACGCCGCGGGAACGCCGACCGCCGCGAACATCGCCCAACGCAAACGCCGCGCCGACTCGCAAACTCTTTTATTTCGCAATTTAAAAATCAGCCAAACGACGTAAATCGCGTAAACGAACCAAAGGCCGTTTCCTTCCACCCCAACGGGCGCCGCTAAGCCGAACGCCGTCAAAGCGCCGAACGCGGCGGCGACGCCAAGTAAAGACGTCGCCGCCGCAAGAATCGGGCGAGGGTTCAACGCGTCGACGCAAAGCGCCGGGAAAACCCAAATCGCGCCGAGCGCCGTTGCGCAACGCAAAGAAAAGATCAGATCTTTCGACGCTTCGTCGCTTACGGCGCCCAAGGCAAGCCCTACGATGATCGCCAAACCGACGGCAAGCCCCCAAAACGCAAAAACGCGCAAAAAATACCCGCCGACGCCGATTTCTTTCTCCACTTTTGCCGACGTTTTGTTCATCGTCGTTCTCCTCTCGATCCGTTTTAAGCGATTAAACGACGGCGCGCGCCGTTTTCCCAACGTCCGCCGCACTTTTGTTACCTTGCATAACATTATAAGCGACGTCGCGTCAAAAAACAAGCGCCAAGCCCCAAAATTCCAAGAAAAAAAGTTGTCGCGGGCCCGACCTCTCCCCAAGATTCCTCTTTCCTCGAACGTTGCGTCGACCGACGGAAAACGCCCCTCCCGTTGCGTCGACCGCGGTCGCCGGCCTTACTATTCCCGAAAACGCCGCGAACGTCGCGCTCCGCAACGGGCGCCCTTGCCGACGTCCCGTTTTCCTCCAAACGTCCGCAAACGCCGCTTATCCGAACGGCTAAAGATAAAGAATCGCGCAAACTTCAAAAACGCCAAGAAAACAAAAAAAGCTCGAAAACTTACGTTTCCGAGCTTTTCAAGTGGAGAGTATGGGAGTCGAACCCACGACCTCAACATTGCGAACGTTGCGCTCTCCCAACTGAGCTAACTCCCCAATTTTTTAAGCCGCCTAAGCGACCGTCAACCAGTTTCAACCGCTTGCTTAACCTTGCTTCTTAAAGAAACTTAGTTCGGTTTGCGTCTCGTTGTCCCCAACTGACAAAAGAGATTTTAACCGATCTTCGCGAATTGTCAACGGGCAAAACTAAATTTTTTTTATTTTTTTATTTTTGCCTTTTTCCGCCTAAAACGCGCCTTGCCTCCTTTCCCACCTTTCCCATTCTTGCCATTTTATCTTCCGACTCCGCCGCCCAACCGCCTTTTCAACCTCGCGCCGCCGATTTGGCCGCCGCGCCCCCATTTTCGCTCATTAATAATAACGCGGACTCGCGCCGACCTTCGACGCAACGCCGAAAACGTTGGATAAAATTCCAATTCCTCCGCTAATTTCAGCGAGAAAAAACGACGCGCAATCGAAAAAGATGAAGTTTCGACGCGCGTCGACCGATATTTTTGCGGAAGCGCCGCCGTCGATTCGCCGCCCCCCTTTTCTTTCGCGAAAAAGCGGTTACAATTAACGAAAGACGCTTTACAGCGACGCGCTCGAACGCGCCCGTTTTCGATTCGCGCTTTCGCGCCCCTATTCGAACGGCGCTTTAGGCAGTTTAGATAAAAAAGCCGGGAATTTTTATGGACGTCCTCAAACGCTTGGAAGGAATCGACGGTCTCGTCGGTTCGACGCCGCTCTTAAAAATCGACCTCCTTTGGCAAGGGAAGCCGCGTTCCGTCTTCGCCAAAGCGGAATACCTCAACCTGACCGGCTCGATTAAAGACCGAATGGCGGCGCACATCCTTCGCAAAGCCTTCAAAAACGGCGAAATACGTCCCGGCTCGATCATCGCCGAAGCGACGAGCGGCAACACCGGCATTTCGTTTTCCGCGTTCGGTCGGGTCGCCGGTTGCCGCGTCGTTATCTTTATGCCGGACTGGATGTCGGCCGAGCGGATCAACTTGATGAAGGCTTACGGCGCCGAAGTTCGCCTCGTTTCCCGCGAAGAAGGCGGCTTCAAAGGTTCGATCGCGTTGGCCGAAAAGATGCGCGCCGACGATCCGGAAAACGTCTTTTTGCCGCGTCAATTCGACAACGAAGACAACTGCGAGGCGCATTTTCTCTCGACCGGGCCGGAAATTGTCGCGCAACTCGCTCAATTTAACCGCGAACCGGACGCTTTCGTCGCGGGCGTCGGCACCGGCGGGACGGTGATGGGGTGCGGGCGTTACATCAAGAGCCGTTTTCCGAACGCGACGATTCACCCGCTCGAACCGTCGAGTTCGCCGACGTTGTCGACCGGTTATAAAATCGGTTTCCACCGCATTCAAGGAATTTCGGACGAATTTATCCCGGCGATTTTGAAGCTCGACCAACTCGACACGGTCGTTAAAGTCGACGACGGCGACGCGATTTTGGCGGCGCAAGCGTTGTCGAAGAATCTCGGCCTCGGCGTCGGGATTTCGGCGGGGGGCAACTTCCTTGGCGCGCTCAAAATCCTCAACGAAATGCCGGAAGAACAAGCGCAAAAAGCGACGGTCGTTACGGTTTTCACCGACGACAACAAAAAATACCTCTCGACCGATTACGCGAAGGTCGAGGAAGCGAAACCCGGTTTCCTTTCGCCGGAAATCGAACTTCTTGGCGTTACGGCGGTTCGAGCGCGCTAACCGCCGTCTTTTGAACGCTTAACGCGCCGTTCTATTCGTCGCGTTCCCCAATAAAAAACGTCCGCTTCGATTTTGCTCGGAACGGACGTTTTTTATCGCGACGTTATTTTTTTTCAAAGGGCGACGAACGCCGACGCTCGCCGCCCTTTCCGAAATTGCGGTTATTTCAGTTCGATCGTATCGACGCCGAACATCGTTCCGATCGATTTCGCGTTTTTGCCGACGATTTCGACTTCGAGCGTTCCGGTTTTCGCCGCTTTCGTCGTCGGAATCGCCAACTTCACGACGCGACGTTCGACGCCCGCCGGAATGAAGAAGTCGACCGGGCCGCCAATTTTGACGCCGTTCCAATAAAATTGCGCGACGCAGTAATCGTTAGCGACCGTCGTTCCAAGGGTTACGCTTTCCGCGCCCGCCGGAACGTTCGCGACTTCGACCGTCAGTTTATCGCCGACTTTGCCTTGCGACCACCAGATTTGCTTCGAGTTTTGCCAAGCGAACTCCGGCTTTTTCTTCTCGAACTCCTTCATATCTTGAATCGCGACGCGCCCGCCGGTCGCCGCCTTTTCGCCCGTCTTGAAACCGTTCAAATCGAACGAAAATTCGCGGTCGTACTCGACCGGTTCCATCGCTTCGTCTTCCATATCGCCGCGATCCGGCCCGTCGACCAACGCGGCGCCCGGCGCTCCGTACCAGAACGTCGCGACCGAATAATCGACCGTCGCCGCTTCCCAGTGCCAAATTTCCATGTCGAAACGGAAATCTTTCGCGAACGGGATCGCGTCGAGCGAACGAAAACGCAAGTTGGTCGTATTCCCGAAGTTAGACGGCCCTTCGGCGCGCGGTTGCGCGTGGAACGGCGCTTCGAAATACGCCGGCGTGCACCAAGCGTACCCGTAATAATCCTCCGTCCCGGTGCCGAAGTGCGACGGGAACTTTTCGCCGTCGACGTAAATTTTTTCGTCGCCCTCGCCCCACCAAGCCGGAGTCGAGTTAACGATCGACAACACGTCGCCAACATAAACGCCTTTGCCGTCGACGGTTAAATAATTCCAGTCGCGCGTTCCGTTTCCGGCGACCGTTTCGATTTCGCGTTCTTGCCGCCAATCGGCGCGGAAGTACATCGTGTCGTCCGTCCAAGGCCGCTTCGTATAATAAACGGCGTATTCGACGTCGACGTCTTGATCGCCCCAATTAACAAACGAAACGCGCGCTTCTTTTTGGAACGGCATATTCCAATACGCCTTCATCGTTCCGTCTTCGCAAACCTCGGTATACCAAGACTTATAAGGATTAACGCCGACGCCGGAACCGAAGAATTCGCCGACCGGAACCCAAACGGTTTCCTCGCCGTCGAAAGAAATCGCCAAAATAACGCTCCGCGTCGCGGCGACAATATCCTCGGCGTGAAGTTTGACGTCGATTTCGGTCAAAGCGCCCGGCCCGCGAACGCGATGCGCGCCGAAGAGGCCTTCCATCTCTTCCGACTTCATGTAACGCTTGAAACCGCGCGTTTCGGCGTTCATTCCGAACGTCGTTTTGCCCGGATTCAAGAGCAGATCGTTCGTCGCGGCGACTTTATCCTTTTGCGCGGCAAGCGCTTGCGTCGAGAACGATTCGACCGTCGTTCCCGACGGATACGTCCGATAGTTGATTTGGTAGTAAAGGTTCCCCTGCTCCTTCATATTGTCGCAGGTGATTTTAACGCTTTTCGCGTAAGGAATCGGGAGGTAGAGGTTGCGGCCGCGGGCTCGTTCCGCCGAAAGGGGCGCGCCGACAAGGGTTTCGCCGCCGACAATTTCGTCGATTTTCCCGACGACCGCCGGTTCCGCGGCGCCGTCGATATAAACGCGAACGGTCGTCTTGTAACGCGGCGCGGTGATCCACCAGCGAACGACGGCGCCGGGCCCTTCCGCTTCCATCAAGACGGCCTCTTCGCGGTCGCCGTTCTTTTCGACGCGGATAAATTGCGCCGTGTCGGCGTTGGCGAACCAATTTTCGCTCGGACTTTTCGCGGCGCGGTCGTAACTGCTCGCCTGCTTGCAAGTATAATTCGGGAAACGGGTTAACGCGTCGCGATCGACCATTTCGTCGAGAAGCGTCGCGAGCGAAACGGCGGGCGCGTTCGTTTTCGCGTCGGCGTTCGCCTCCGCCGCCTTAGCGTTTAAACCGTTGTTAAGCAAAAAGATAAAGAGCGCGAGAGCGCAACCGGAGACGCAAGCGCGCGCCGCCGTTCGAATCGAACGCGAATAAAGCGTCGTCATATTCTCAGCCTTTCGTTGCCAAATTCAAAATTTTTCAAAAACCGTCCGATTTTGCGCGACGCCGTCGACTTTTCGAGCCGTCGACGCGCCGCCCTATTTTCGGCGATGTTCGTCTTCTTAAAGATACCCGTTCGCGCCGCGAAAATCAAGGGGCCGACCGCCGTTTCGTCGAAATTTTGCGGAAAAAACGCGAAAAAATCGCCGACGCGCCGCAACTTCGCCGCGACAAAATCCGACGCGAACGCCGTTCCCTAAGTTTCGAAGCGCGTTAAGTTTCGCCGCCGGAGACGCGCCAAGAACGACAAAACCCGCTTAAACGTCTTTGCAATAAACGTTTAAACGGGTTTTTTCTTACCTCGACAAAGCGTCGCGGCCCGAATCGACGACGTCCGCCGTCCAATCGCAAAGCCGCTAAACGACGCAATTTCAACGATTAAAGTTGTTCGCGGTAAGCGCCGAGGAACTCGAAGCCGCCTTCGCTTTCGAGTTGCGCCAACATCTTCAGCGTCGCTTCCGAACGGAGCGTCCCTTCGACGTCGAAGTAGAAACGGAACTCGAAGTCTTTGCCGAGAATCGGGCGGCTCTCGATTTTGCAGACGTTCAGGCCCAGCGAAGCGAAACGCGAAATCAAGTTGTAAAGCGCGCCCGGGCGGTGAGATAGCGTCGTTGTGAACGTGATTTTGTCGCCGTCCGGATAGATTTCGAGGTTCTTCGAAATGCAAATGAAGCGCGTGTAGTTGTGGTCGCTGTTTTGAATCCGTTCGCTCAACGACGACAGTCCGTAAATCTCGGCGCAGGAAGCGCTTGCGATCGCCGCGATATCGTCGCGTTCCGAATTCGCGACGATTCGCGCCGCGACGGCGGTGTTTTCGCAGACGGTCGCTTTGATTTCCGGATGTCTTTTCAAAAATTCGCCGCATTGCAGGAGCGCTTGCTCGTGCGACACGATTTCGCGGATATCGCTCAATTTGACGCCCGGTTTCGCGAGGAGATTGTGTTCGACCTTCAACTTTAAGCACCGAACGATATGAAAGTTATATTTGCGCGTTAAGTCGTAAACGGCGTTGACGGAACCCGCGGAGCTGTTTTCGATCGGCAGAATCCCGTAACGGCACATACCGGAGTCGACCGCTTGGCAAACGCCCTCGAAGTTTTTGAAATAGAAGATTTTCGGAATCGAGAACAACTTATCGCAAGCCTGTTGCGAGTACGCGCCTTCGACGCCTTGACAAGCGACGGTCGCTTTATGCGGGAAGAAGCCGGGCGTTTCCGCAAGCGCTTTGCGAACCGAATCGACGAACGGCGACGGAACGTCGATTTTTTCCCGCTGGTAGTCGCGGCTCAAATCTAAAAGAACGTTATAGAACGATTTAACGTATTCTTCCAGCTCTTCGCCGACCGCGTCTGCCGCGTGGTACACGACGTCGCGTTCGCGCTCTTGCGACAACACCTTGACGCCGTGTTCCTTCTTGTAGCGGGCGACTTCCGCGGCGGCGTCCATCCGTTCGCGGAAAAGCTTCACGATCTGTTCGTCGATCGCGTCGATGCGGTTTCTTTGTTCCTCAAGATTCGTCATTTTTTAATTCCTTCGATTCACGTCGGTTGCGGCGCGTTTTTTCTATGTCGCGGTAAAACGCGCCGGTCTTTTTTGATTTCCAACTTAATCGCGCCGTTTTTCAAACAATTCAAACGACGCTATTCCCCACCTTTTTTTTCAACCGCGATAAGCGAACGGGCGAATCGCTTCGATATCTTTCATCATCGTCGCAAAGGCGTTCGGCGTAAGGGATTGCGCGCCGTCGCAAAGCGCTTTCGGCGGGTTGTTGTGAACTTCGACGATAAGCCCGTCGGCGCCGACGGCGGTCGCGGCGAGCGAAGTCGGATGAACGAGCTTCGCGTCCCCGGTGGCGTGGCTCGGGTCGACGACGATCGGCAAGTGCGTCAGGCGGCGCAAAACCGGAATCGCGGCCAAGTCGAGCGTGTTGCGAGTGTACGTTTCAAAAGTGCGAATCCCGCGTTCGCAGAGGATGACGTCCTCGTTTCCGCCGGCCATAATGTACTCGGCGCTCAACAGCAACTCTTGGAGCGTGCTGGACATACCGCGTTTGAGCAAGACCGGTTTGCGCATTTTGCCGACTTGTTTAAGCAACTCGAAATTTTGCATGTTTCGAGCGCCGATTTGAATAATATCGACGTTTTCGAAGAGCGGCAATTGCGACGCGTCCATCGCTTCGGTGATAATCGGCAAACCCGTTTCTTCTTTAGCTTTAAGGAGAAGACGCAACCCTTCGGCGCCGAGCCCTTGGAAAGCGTAAGGCGAGGTGCGCGGTTTGAAAGCGCCGCCGCGAAGAATCGTCGCGCCCGCCGCTTTGACCGCCTTCGCGATCTCGATAATTTGCTCTTCGGACTCGATCGAACACGGCCCCGCCATCGTTTGGAAATGCCCGCCGCCGATCTTGACGCCGTTCGTAAGTTCAACAACGGTATCCTCTTCGTGAAAGCGACGGTTCGCTTGCTTGAAAGGCTCTTGAACGCGTTGCACCGATTCGACAATTTCGAGCGCCTTCAACATATCGACGTCGACGCTCTTCGTGTCGCCGACCAAACCAACGACCGTGTGCGCGTCGCCGACGCTAAGGTGCGACTCGAGCCCCATTTCCTTAAGTTGTTCGGTCAAATTCGCGATCTGGTCTTCGCGAGCGTCTTTTTTAAGCAAAATAATCATCGTTAAATCCTTCTCAAGGGGGCGTTTGTCTCAAAAAAAAGGCCCTGCGACGCGTCGTCGCAGGGCCTTTATTATCTCGGAATATCGTTAACGCCAACGTTCAACGACGATTCCCAACCTGTGCGGCAACGCAAGACCCAACTAAGCCCGTAAAGAGGAAGGCGTAGTTAAAGCCGTAGGATTTCGCGTTGTAATAATAAGCGAAGGCTGCCATCGGTAACGTCGTCGTTATATCTACTAACTTTTAAACGGTTAAAATCAATCGCTTACAAACGATCGACGCAGCGACGCCGACGTTTGCTAAAGGCGGAGCGTCATAAAACGAATTTCAAATCGTTTCTCCCTTTGCGCTCTCGACGCTTATAAATATATGACGTTTAAAAAAACTGTCAAGGGCTTTTTTCAAAAAAATTTTTGCTTATAACTAAAGAAAGCGGAACGAAACGCCGTCCGGCCTTTTTAAAACTCGACGCCGTTCGATTCGCGCAAAAAGCGTTTTGAAAGCCATTAAAACGCGACAATATTCGAAAAATCAAAGTCGCTTAGCATGCGACGATTCTCGCGTCCGCCTTTAATTTTAAGGAGTCGTAAACCGATGTTATTCCAACCTTTAAACGCCCAACGTAGCCGTTGGCAACGCGCCGCGTTGTTCGCCCCCTTCGTTCTTTCTCTCGTCGCGACTTTTTCGTTCGCTTACGCGCAGGATTCGGTTGCAACTCCGGATACGCCGCGATTTGCGCCCGATCTGATCGGCGATCGCAACCTCGAGCGCACCACGTACCAACAAGCCGGCGGTTACGACGGTCGATTCGACCTAAAAACAGACGTCGTGATGGTTTACGGCGTTTCCGACGACGCGATCGCGACGCTCGAAAAGTGGCGCGACAAAAGCGGTTCCAAGGTCGCCGTAATGACCGGCGTCGCTTGGGGAAGTTACAACGATTACCTCGACGGAAAGTTCGACGGCGCAACGCATTGGGACGACGCGCAAGTTCGAGCCGACGGCGAACGCATTATGCACGATCCGGCGACGCCCTATCTCGCGCCAAGTATCGCGTTCTGCGATTATCTCGAAAGTCGGTTAAAAAAAGTCGTCGACGCCGGCGTCGAAACGCTCTTCTTGGAAGAGCCGGAACTCTGGGCTTTCGCCGGCTTTAGCGATACTTTTAAGCGCGAGTGGCAGATGTATTACAACGAGTCGTGGATTCGTCCCGATTCCTCGTGCGACGCCCAGTACCGCTCGGCGAAGCTGATGCAATATCTTTATCGTCGCCTGCTCGACCGCGTTTGCGCGTCGCTAAAAGAATACTCGCTAAGGACTTACAATCGACCGCTAAAAATTTACGTCGCGACGCATAGCCTCCTAAGTTACTCGCAAATCCGGATGGTCAGCCCGGAATCCGCGCTCCTAGACCTGCCGGGAATCGACGGAATAATCGCGCAAGTTTGGACCGGAACCTCCCGTCATTCCAACGTTTACAACGGCGTTCAAGCGGAGCGCACGTTCGAGTCGGCGTTCCTCGAATATAACGTTATGCAGGAGATGGTTCGCGGAACCGGCAAACGCGTCTATTACCTGAACGACCCGGTCGAAGACAATCCGCGTTACGACTGGAACGACTATAAAACCAATTATCTCAGTACGTTAGTCGCGTCGTTGTTGCAGTCGGAAACTCACTATTACGAAGTCGCGCCTTGGCCGAGTCGCGTTTTCCTCGGTTCGTTCCCCGCCGGCTCGCCAGACGCGACGACGATTCCGAAAGATTACGCTTCGACGTTAACCCTTACGTTCCAACAACTTCGCGACATGGCCTACCCGGACGCCGCTTACGACGGAGCGACCGAGGGCGTCGGCGTTCTCTTAGCCGACTCCGCGATGTTCCAGCGCGCCGAACCGACCGTTCGCGAGTGCGCCGCTCCGGACGCTTCCGACCCGACGCGCCCTAACGCTCTTGAAATCGGGACTTTCGGCGACTTTTTCGGTCTCGCTACGCCGTTGATCAAACGCGGAATCCCGGTCGGCGTCCCGGTTCTCGACCACGCGCTCCGCTATCCCGGCTATCTCGATAAATACAAGGTTTTATCGCTGAGCTACGAATATCAAAAACCGTCGAGCCCGGGCTTGCACGCCGTCATCGCCGATTGGGTAAATCGCGGCGGCGTTTTGATTTACGTCGGAGCAGAAACGGACGCCTACCACGCGGCGAAAGATTGGTGGAATACGGGCGCTCTTTCCTACGCGAGCCCCGGCGAACACCTCTTCGAGTCGCTCGGTTTGGATAAGAAGCCGAAAAGCGGTAAATATCGATTTGGCAAAGGTTGGGTTTACGTCGACCGCGTCCGCCCAGCTTATTACAATCGTTCGCAAGAGAACGCCGACGCTTATCGAAGCCTTGTCGCCGAAGCCGTTGCGGCGACCGGCGGACGCTACGTCGAACGCAACTATTTCCTAAAGCGCCGAGGCCCTTACGTTTTAGCCGCGACGTTAACCGAATCGTTAACCGACGCCCCCTTAAAACTCGCGGGTCGTTTTGTGAATCTCTTCGACCCGAAACTGCAACCTATTGACGGCGTTGAAGTTGCGCCGGGCGAACGCGTTTGGCTTCTCGATCTCGACAAAATAACCGCGCCGACGCCCGCCGTTCT
This sequence comes from Thermoguttaceae bacterium, assembly GCA_045545275.1. GTDB lineage: Bacteria > Planctomycetota > Planctomycetia > Pirellulales > Thermoguttaceae > RUG369. The sequence continues at coordinate 16,547 of JAZQAP010000057.1, forward strand.
TGCGTCTAGTTGTCGCGTCGAATCGTTAAAAAATGAAAACGGCGTTACAACATTAGAAACGACGGCGACTTCCGGCGTCGACGCAATTTCGCTATTAAAGTTGGACGCGGCGCCGACGAGCGTTTCGGTCGACGGAACGCAACTCGAAAATTGGCGTTGGGACGCCAAGTCGCAAACGCTCTTCTTCGTCTTCCCGACGTCCGGCAAAGCGACGCTCGAAATCCGTTAACCGCAGGTTCAACGCCCTACTTTTTTACAACGCGCCTGACGGCGAGTCGAACCCGACGCGTTTCGACTCGCCGTTTTCCCGCTCTTTTTTAGCAACGTTACTCCTTAAACGACGCGGTTTCCGAAAGAAAGGCGCCGATTTCGCGCCGCATACGCTCCCACTCGTCCGACGAAAAACTCGGGTAATCTTGCGTCCCGGCGTCCTCGGCGTAACGAAACGTCGAGCGCGCCTCCAACGTCAAACGCTTGCGCAACGCCCGCGCGACGTCCCATCGCGGCCGCCCAGTCGCGTTACACAGCGCCGTCAAATATTCGACGTCCTGCTGTCCGCGACGATACGCTTTAAGTCGAATCGACGCGACAACTTTCCCGCCGCTCTCCTCCGTCGCGGGATAAAACAACGACAATTCGTCGCCTTTCTTCCAAGACTCGTCGTTTCCGATCGTTTGCCAAGGAACGATTCCGTCGGCGCCGAGCGACCAAGCGTCAAGAGCCCAAGCGACCGGTTGCCAACCGTTTAACTCCGGCGCGGCGGTCGTTCCATACGCGTAAACGAGTTCGTCGAAACGGTTGCGCCGTTCTGTAACGCGATAATTGTAACGCCGAAAAACGTCTCCGCCGACAACGTTGACGTCGAGTAACCCATCGAGCGAATCGCGACTCCACTGCGGACGCGAAATATCGGCGCGAAAAAGAATCGGACGCTTTTTTGAAGACGCGTTCTCCATTTTTCGACTTTTATTACTTTCCGTCGCATCGCCGAAGTCCTCCAACGCTAAACGCAGTTGCGACGCAAAGAAACGCAACGCCGTAAAATCCTGAAAACTCGCGGGTTCGTCAAGCAGCCAAGGCGAACTAGCGCGCGACCAACCGTTGCGTTTGTAATCCATTTTGTTGTTTAAATAGAAAAGAAAGCGCGAACTGTCCCATCCCGATTCGGAAAAATGTTCGGCGGCGGCGGTCAGAGCGGCGCGAAGCGACTTCTTGTAATCCTCCGAAAACGCCGCGTCTACCGGGCGAACGTTTTCGTCGTATTCCTCGAAAATATTCGCCGGAAAGTTCTCAAAAAAAGGAAGATAGAACGCTTCGATCGGCGTCGCGCCGCGCGGCGAATCGGCGAACGCGCTCCCGTCGAACAGCGAACCGAACCGACGATCCCAATCGCGCCAATCGAAGGAACGCGTCGCGGCGTCGTACTTCGGCGCCAACCCGTCTCCCACTGTCCCGCGATGCGAATAAGGCACGCGGTTAATATAAGTCCGATGTAATTGCGCCATTTTGTAATATTCGAGTTCGTTCGCCGGAAGCGAATAACAATTCATTTCCGGAAGAAAACTTAACTCGTTGGGAATAACAAAGTTCCAAACATTCAAATGAATTTTCAAGTCGAGCGTTTCGCCGTTCGCCGCCAAACGAAGCGTCCCCCGCCGTTCTCCGACGTCGGCGTCTTTGGGCACGTAAAGTTCGCAGTAAATTGCGTCGCAACCGCCGTTTACGCTTATTTCCGAAGTAGCGATGGGAATCGCGGGATCGCCGATTTTACCGCGCGCCGTTTCGACTCGGGATAAACGATAAAAAGTTGCTCGAGGCGCCGTTATCGCGCGTTTTTTTTGGTTGTCGTCATTAACAGAACCTCTTGTTTTACTATCATTTACAACGCCACCCCATCGTAAAGCGGCGCTAACTTTCCGAGCGTCGCCGTCGAACGCAATTTGAAAACCGACGAATTCGCCGCGCGCCGCCGCTAAATCGATTCGCCGTTCGCGAGCGTTCCAAATTGCGTTCGACGTCTTGTAACCTTCCGAACGCGTCGGAATCAATTCGCCCGACTCGGTTATTTTATCAAACTCGTTTAATACGGCAACTTTAGATCCAGCCAATTTCGGAAGTAGCGCGTTTAAGTTAGCAGCTTGTTTCACTTTCGAGGACGTTTTTCTCTTCGACGCCTCCCCTTCTTTAACGGCGACTAAGTCGTTCCAATCGCTTGGCTTATAGTTAGAAACGTCGAACCTCAACGTTGCCGGCGCGCTTCGTTCGCCTAATTCGTCGACGGCGACTAATTCCAACTTTTTCGTTTTTCCCGGTTGCAAGCCTAAATTACTCAATCGCGCGACATAGCGTTCGCTCGGCGTCGAGTAACCGTTTATTTTCGGCGCAGGTATCAAAGATTGCGGAACGTCGACGCCGTCGATTTGCGCTTGAAACCCAATAATACGACGTTCCGAAGCGCTTGACGCCGTCCAAGAAATCTCGACTTCGCCCCAAGGCAAACCGTCGGTTTGCGCAAGAAGTTTAGAAGGGGCCGCAATCCGTTCGCTTTTCTTTTCTTTTTCCCCAACTTCTTCATCGACAACAACTTCCAAATAAGGCGTCGACGCGGAATTTTGATCGCGCGAATAAAAAAATCGATTCGGAAAGAGCCGAATTTCCACTTCCTCGCCGTCGGTTCCACGCCGAATCAACTCCGTTCCGACGTCGTCAAAAAAAACGAAACCCGTTGAAATTCCGACGGCGCGAGCGGCGACGAGGCGCGGATCGACCGGAATCGTTTGCCAACCGTCAACCGGTTGCGACGCTTCGCCGCAAGCCCAAAACGTCCCGCCTTCTCCAAACGTAACCGAAGTGATATCGGAATATACGTCGTTATCCAAAGCGTCCGACCAAGGAACGCTCGGATTCGCGCGCCAACGAAAAGAAGACGCGCCCGGCGTCTTCGCGTAACTCGTTCCGTCGCCTTCGTTCCAAGGAACGACGATCGAACCGACGGTTACCTGATGTAAACGTTCTTCCGAAGCCAGTTTTACGCCGATTTTCGCCTCCTTAATCCGCCGCCCGCGCAAACTAGCGACGTCAAAATCGAGCAGGCTAAACTCTTGATATCCTTTAACTTTCAACCGAGGCGACGCGCCGTTGTTCCCCTCCTCTTCGCCGGACGCCGACGAAACGTAAAGGTCGCGAATCGCGGGAAAACGAAGCGTTTCCGCTTCAACGCGACCCCGCGTTCCTACCGCGCACAAAAGCAAAATCGTCGCTATTAAAACGACGCGACGTCCACCCAAACGCCAACGTTGCGACATGTTCGTTAACCTTTCATTAACAACAATTAAAGAATCGTTTAAAAAACGCTTTTATAAACGTCGATAAGTTCCGTCTAATCGCTTAAACGGCTTTATTTATCTAGTTTCATAAAGACCGAAAGCGCGTCGCTTCGAGACGTTCTTTCTATAAGCGACGCCGCAAAGCGTCAACGAGATAAACCGTTATTATACAAAGTTTATCGCAAAAACAATCGAAGCGCCGCGGCGTAAATTTTACTCCTGTACGGCTGATAACGCATCGGTAAATCGAGCCAAGTCGCTTTATCGACGATCGATTTCACATGTGAAAACGCGTCGAATCCCGTCTTGCCGTGATACGCGCCCATCCCGCTTTCGCCGACTCCGCCAAACCCCATCTCCGTTGTCGCCAGGTGAATCACAACGTCGTTCACGCAACCGCCGCCATACGTAAGTTCCGTCATTACCCGTTTTACACGACTCCGTTTTTTGGAGAAAAGATAGAGCGCAAGAGGTTTGGGCTTCGTTTTGAGTTCGTCGACCGTCGCGTCAAAACTGTCGAAAGTCAAAATCGGCATGATCGGACCGAAAATCTCCTCGCCCATCGCCGCGTCCGCGTCCGTTACGTCGTCCATTACCGTCGGCGAAATTCGTTGCGACATTGCATCGCACTCGCCGCCGAAAACAACTTTCTCGCGGTCGATCAGCCCGCAAAGACGCTCGAAATGCCTCGCGTTAACAATTTTCCCGTAATCGTTGTTTCTCAATGGGTTATCGCCATATTGTCGTTTAATTTCCTTAACGACTTCCGCTACAAACGCGTCTTTAACCGAGCGTTCGCAAAGGATATAGTCCGGCGCGACGCACGTTTGTCCGCAATTCAAGTATTTCCCAAACACAATCCGTTTAGCGGCAACCTTTATATTCGCCGTCGCGTCGACGATGCAAGGGCTCTTTCCGCCAAGTTCCAAGACAACCGGCGTCAAGTTTTCAGCGGCGCGACGTAACACTTCCTTCCCGACCGTTTGCCCGCCGGTGAAGAAAATGAAATCGAACTTTTGATCGAGAAGCGCTGCGTTTTCGGCCCTTCCTCCCGTTACAACCGCGACGTATTCAGGCGCAAAGGTTGCCTTAATTAGCTTTGCGACAACGGCGCTCGTCGCGGGGGAATAGGCGCTCGGCTTTACCGTCGCAACGTTTCCGGCGGCTATCGCGTCGACCAACGGCCCTAACGTCAGTAAAAACGGATAGTTCCAAGGACTCATAATCAAAACGCTTCCGCGCGGAACCGCCTGACGATAACTGCGCGACGGAAACTGCGCGAGCGGCGTCCAAACGCGACGCGGCGCCGCAAACTTTTTCGTTTTCCGAATCATGTGCGAAATTTCGGAAAGCGCGAGCCCGACTTCGCACATATACGCTTCGTAAGCGCTTTTACCTAAATCGCTTAGGAGAGCGTCGCATATTTCCGATTCAAACCTTTGAATCGCGCGTCGCAATTTTTTCAGCTGCTCGACGCGAAAAGCGACCGGAATCGTCGCGCCGCTTCGATAAAATTTCCGCTGTTTTTCGAGCAAATTTTCTATTTCTTGCGCGGTCATCGTTCCTTCCGTCTCCCTTTAACGTTCGTCGCACCAATCGGCGACGCAATAATAAAAACTTTCCAACTCTTTTACGTCAAACAACTTAGGAACCGGATAAAGCGGATTCGCCTCCTTGGACGCTAGGCGCGCCATCGCCGGAATATCCTCTTTTTTGATCCCGGCGAGCTTTTCAGGAATCCCAAGTTTCGCATTGAGATTGCGAATCGCGGCGATAAATTTTTCGGCGGCCGTTTTTGCGTCGTCTTGCAACGTCGCAACGCCGGCGGCGACGGCGAGGTCGCGCAATTTCCGATAAACGCTAGCGCCGTAAGCCTCGAGTATATAAGGCGTTATCACCGCGTTGGCGAGACCGTGCGGCGTCCCGTAGCGTCCGCCAAGCGTGTGCGCGACCGCGTGAACGTAACCCACGTAGGATTTCGAAAACGCCAAACCGGCCATGTGCGCGGCGCGGAGCATTTTTTCGCGAGCGTCGCGATTTCGCCCGTCGTTAAACGCGATTTCGAGGTTTTCAAAAATCAGCTTCGTCGCGTCTAAAGCCAAGCGCCGCGTCTCTTTAGTCGTCGAACGCCCGATATAAGCCTCGACGGCGTGAACGAGCGCGTCGATTCCGGTCGTCGCGGTCAAACTCGGCGGCAAAGAAAAAGTCAACTCCGGATCGATAACGGCGTAAGTCGGTATCAACGGAAAACTTAGAATCGTATACTTATGTTGTGTTTCGGAGTCGACGATTACGGCGGCGACGGTCGTTTCGCTTCCGGCGCCTGCGGTCGTTGGAACGGCGATCAACGGAGGCAGGCGCCGCCATACGCGCAACAACCCCTTAAGCTTGCCAACGCTCTTTTTAGGATAAACGACTCGAGCGCCGACGGTTTTCGCGCAGTCGATCGGAGACCCGCCGCCAACGGCGACCAACGCGTCGCAACCGTTTTCGCGATAAATAATTAACGCTTCCTCGACATTATCGACCGTCGGATTCGAGCGCGTCTTGTCGTAAACGACGTAAAAAACGCCGCTTTTCGTCAGCGCCGCTTCGATCGGCGCCAACAAACCGGCTTCTCTAACCCCTTGGTCGGCAACAATTAAAACTCTTTTAATGTTTTCTTTCAGAAAAACGCCGTCGAGCGCGGCGCACGTCGGCACAATCTCCGGCTCGCGGTACGGAAGAATCGGAAGCGCCAAACGAAACGCCGTCTGATATACGCGACAACAAGCCGCTTTGAAAAAGAACATTATCGTTTCCTAAATTTTAAGCCGTTAAACCACAACCTTAAGAACATTGCCCGCGCTTTGCATCACGCAAACAAACGTTATTCAAATAATCAAAATTCGTCGTCTAATCTAAAGTCCGACTCGTAATCCCAGTCGACGTAAACGTCAAAGAAACCGTCCAAGCGCAAATCGTCGTCTCCTTCGTCTTGCGTTTCCGCAACTCCTTCATTTTCCGACGCCTCGATTTCATCGCGTTCCGCGTCGTTTTTGGTTTCGTTCTTTTCGTCGTCTTTTGCCGAATCGGCGTCAAAGTCGATCGATTCAAGGTTTCCCGTTTTCACCGGCGGCGTTTCGATATTCGTCGGCGTTAACGGCAACGCTTCCGGCAACGTCAGTCGCTTGTCCTTCCCGACGTAAACGCGAACCAGCGATTCCGTCGCCTTCGAAGCGGCTTCGAAGATCGTTTCCTGAAAACCTTCGACGCGGTAACGTCCCGTCAATTGGCGAATTAGCGTCGCCTTGGTTTCGGTCGACAAATTGTCGCCCAATCGTTTTTCGTCCCGCAACCTCGCGACGCAAACGTCGACGACCGGACGAAAGGGCTCGATCAAGTCGTCGGCCAACGCGAACGCGTCGTATTTGTTCCGGTGAAAAATCCCAAACGCCGGGCAAAGCCCGGACGCGACGACGGCTCGCGCGACGATCGCTCGCAAGACGCCGTATCCGTAATTCAGCGCCGCGTTCGTCGGATCGCCGCCGTCAAGATCGCGTTTAAACCTCTCTCCTTTAAAGAGTTGCGTCCAATACTTTTTCGCGGCGACGCCCTCGCGATTGTCCGAATCGCCGGAAAGAGTCGCCGCCGCCAAGGCGCGCAACCCGCCGTCGCCGCCGCGAAGCGTCTCCAAAACGGTCGCCTGTCCCTCGATTTTACTTTTGACAATTTGTCGCCAAAGACGTTTTTGAAGAGGACGCGAAACCGACGCTTGCAACCGCGTCCGCCGCGCGCTTAGATGATGCCCGACCAACGGCAAGGAGAGTCCGCAAGGGTGCGACTTTGCGTCGCAGACAACGATCGAAGCGCCCGCCGCCGTCAAACCTTGCAACGTCGCTAAAGACAGAGATAATTGAGGATGCGCTAACAAAACGACCGCGACGTCGTCGAGCGGCACGGCGTCGATTTCGCGACCTTCGAGCGAGATTAGGAGTCGACGATAACGAACGCGAAGTTTGACCGGCGCCTGCGAAAAATCGAGAATCCGCCCTTGCATTTCCGTCTCTTTATCCTAACCTCTTAAATTTCAGACCTTAGTTTCCAAAAGTAAACGCGCGTTCCGTTTTTATCGAACGGCGTCGATCGACGCGACGCTTACGAGCCGCCGCATTCCGTTTTAAATCTTTTTAACGCCGCTCCTCTCGACTTCAGTTCCAAATCTTTTATTTCCAAAATCTTAAAATCTCACGCTACATCCGTCGACGATCGAGGCGAACGTCGCGTTAATAAAAGGTCGCGGCGTCGGGTTCCCTTTCGGGCGTCGTTTGACGCGGGCCGACGAAGTTTTCCATCTTCTCAAATTGACGCGTTGTAACAGTCAGCATTCGCACGGCGCCGCGAGGCGGCAACGCGTCGCGCACAAAGCGTTTATGACGCGTCGCGACGTCGTCGTTCGGACAAAATCGGGCGTACACGGAGAACTGCAACATCGCGAACCCGTCTTCTAGCAAGGCTTTACGGAACTTCGCGTAATTCTTGCGGTCTTCCTTCGTCCGCACCGGCAAGTCGAAAAACACGACCAACTGCATCGCGACGTAACCCGAGTTAATAAAACGCTTACGCGGCAAACCGTTTACCTCGTCCGCATTATACGACTAAGCGTCGCCGCCGCGGCGAACACCGTCGAAAACCGACGCGCCGTCGTTCGACGCTCTTTTTCAGCGACGCAAAACCGCTTTGCGCCGCCAATTCTTCGTCTTCAATTATAACGAAAAAAGTCGGAAAATAAAGGACGCGCGCCGCCAAACGCTCTAAGTAACGCGAAAAATCTCGCGCAAGCGTCGCCTAAACGCTATAATCGACAAACTTTTACCTTCGTCGAAACGTCAAGCGCAACGCGACGCGTTCGTTCCCAAACTCGAAAAAACGCGCCGCGCCGTCGGTCGTCGCTTACTCGTTCGCTCGGCAAACGCGGCCAAGCGCGTCGATACGCACTTTAACAAGCCCCTTCGACATAAAATTACCCGACTTGCTTTTAATTCGCACGCGTCCGTCTTTTCCCTTGCGTCCGTCATAATGTTCCTTACACTCTATTTCAATCGTACCGTCTGAATACTTTGAAAACGAGCGCGCTATCAGCAACCGCCCGTCCATTAATAGGGCGTCGCGTGGAGCTAGCGAAAAAAGAAAACGATGTTTAGGTTCGTCCAATTTGCGCCGCACCACCGGCTCGCCATTGCGTTTGCGACAATAAGCCTTGTACTTTGACACGACATTGGCGCGCCAGCCCTTGACGTTGTTATTTTTATCGAGAATAGCCCAAACCTCCATATGGTTATTCTTTTCGGACTCGACGTAACGCAAACGACGTTCGTCTTTTTTGTTCAACTTTCGCCCAAGCCGCTTTTCAAGTTTAAAACCTCCGACGGCAATCGTTGAAGTCGACGTCCAATACCGCGCTTTTTTAATCGGCGTCCTTTGCCCGTCTCTCTTTTTCGGCGGCAACGTCGGCCAATTATCGGGCTCGCAGCCCTTCAAAGGCTTGTCGTTGTTTTTACTACCAACCAGCTTTTCAATTTGCCCCAACAATTGGGCAAATTCTTTGTTAACGTCGTCTCGACGTTCGCCGAGCCTTAACAATTCGTTCGAAAGTTCGTCGAATTTCTTCCTTTTTTCCGCTTCGTCTTCTTGTAGGAACTTTTTCGCACGAACCAATTCAAACCATTTCTCGCAAACGGCCTTTCTAATCTTCGGTTCGACAATATCGGCCATTTGTTTTACGGTAAAGGACAACAACGGTTTACGATACGCGCGTCGAGCGTCTTTCTCATCTTCCGGAACGCGATAATTCGTCTCCTTGTGCAACGGGCCGCTAATTTTACGGCTAACGCGGTGCGAAACGATAACGCCTTCGACAACGCGCCCCACCACGTCTTTCAACGCTTCGCCGCTTGCTAATACCAATGGAAACTCAACTTTCTTCCAATTTTTCCCATATTCTTCACTCTCCGCCGACATTACCGCTAGCCTGCGTATTTTGTCGCCGTCCGCTAAAGCAATAACTAAGGCGTCGACGGCGTGGTGGCGCAAGTCGTCGCGATTCTTTTTCTTAGGCTCGTTTTTTTCTTTTTCTTCCGGCGTTTTCTCCGGTATTAAAAGAGAATTAAGACGCCAAGCGTAACGGAGAACCGCCGTCGCGCCGCCGCTTGTTACTTGGATTCGCTTCGTTCCCTGTTCGTCGTTCCCGTCGACAGCGCCGTACAAGACGCCAAGGTACTTCGCCGCCAACTTTGAAAGGTAACGCGTGTCGTTCAGCATACGCGACGGCATATTATAAACCTTGGGAGTCTCCCTTTGCGTAAAGAGTTCCCACTTTCGACCTTTAAATTTCCCTTTAACGCGTGAAAGAATCTTATTCCACTTTTCTTCGTCGCGACCGTAACACTCGAACGGCGTTTGGTTCTTTTTTCTATTGCGGTTCTCGCCCGCAAAACACAACGTTTTATTCGCAAAAGAGTCGTCAAACGAACGGCTAAACGGTACGATGTGTTCAATGTCTACTTGCTCGGAACCTTCAAGCCCTAAAAGTTGCCTCAAACTTATAGGATCGCCGGTATACGGGCAAGTTTGCTCGCACTCCAACCAAAGGCGATATTTTAAAATCTCGGTCGAAGTCGCCTCTTTCCCTTTTTTGGCTTCCTTAATAACTTTTGCCGCGGTATTTCGTTCCTTCTCGCGGCTATTCATTTCCTCGACCATCTTTTGGCACGACTTGGCGCTTTTCTTTAAATCGCGAGAAAGTTCGACGCGGATGCGCTCCGGTTTTCCCCACCTTCGAATCGCGGCGTTCACAACTTGACGCATTTGCGATAACGTTCGCAATACGACCGAGTTGCGCGGGTCGCCGAGAACCTCGATAACCGGCGGCAAGAAGTCGCGAACCTTTTGCGCTTTTTTGCCGTATATCTCCAGCTCGACGCTTTTCAGCGGTCGACGCGTCGTTTTCATCGCTTCGGTTAATTTGACCGCCGCTCGACGCGAAAGGCTCGCTCGCGCCGTCGAAAGTTGAACGTCCGCCAACGCTTCGGCGAGGTCTCGCTCGTCTCGCTCTTGTTTCGGCAAAACGCGTTCGCCGAACTCCGGAAACATTTTGCGCAAACGCCGCGCCAACGCTCGTTCGTCGCCGAAAACGAGAATTTCGCGAGCGATAACGTCGATTTCCTCATCGCTTTTCGAAACGCCGTATTTCGTCAGCGTCTCGACGATTTTTGTTCGCGTTACATTTCCGTAAATTCGTTTTTCGCCCTCGGGATCGGTCTCGAAATTGAAACGCCCAATTTTACTATCTTTTTTGCGTTTTCCTTTAAAGCCGAGAACTTCGCTTAACTTCGCGCAAGTCGCCGTTTTACATTCGTTAAGGAAAGCGACGATTTTGTCTTGCTCTTCCGGCGTTAATTCTCGCGACTCGTTTTCGTTCTCGTAAATTCTTAAATCGAGAACGAACTGCCAAATTCGATACTCTTGGAACGCCGGATCGCCTTTGACGACGCAACGCGGGCCGCGTTTAAGCGTCGAATTCCATTCGAGCGGACAAAACCCGACCCGTTTTCGCTGCGATTTTAACGGACGTTGCGTAAAAATCGCCCGTTCGATGCTCCTACGAAGTTTCGGCGTCAAAACTTTCGGATAAAAACGCGCCTGCGACCGCCAAATCGCGTCGAATTCTTCACGAATTTGTCCCCGTCCAAGATACCGCGTTCGAATTCTTTTGTCCTCGGGATTAACGTCGGCGAAAAATTCGCCTAACGTTCGGGCTTTCTTAGCCCTCATCGCCTTGTTAAGTTCTTCAATACCCGTCTTAACAACGCCGTCGTCGTCGCGCGATTTCTCCGTTTTCTCGGACTTATCAGACTTTTTCGTCGATTTGGTCGCCGTTTTCGACTCTTCCGCTTCGATTTGTTCTTTTCGCGCGTCTTCTCCAAGTTCCCCTTGCTTCGCGGCGTCAAGTTTTGCGTTGCTCAAATAACCGCGACGCGCCGCGAGATGCAAGAAAATTCGTCCGACGGCGTCGAGTCCCAACTTTTCGTCGAGAGCGCGAGCCCGCAACGAATAAAGAAACGTTTGCTCTTCGATATGCGACGCGTTAAAGTAATATTTATCGAAGAGTTGGCGATCGAGGTTGTTAAGAAACTCTTGCCGACTTTCCGGCGTCGACGCGTCCCCCTCCGGCAAAAGCCCGCCGTTTCGGAGCCGATTGAAAAGTTTTGTCATACGCCGCCGAGTCCGCCGGTATCCTTTGCGAACCTGTCTCGCTTGGCGTCTTGCGAGATTTTTGGGCTCGCCGTTTTTCGGTTCGAAAGGACTTTCAAAAATACGAGCGCCCATATCGAGCGTTTCGTCGGAAATTTGCGAAGTATTAATCGGAATTTTCGCCCAACCGACCGAAGCAACGCCCAAATCTAGCCCTAAAATATAACCGCCGTTCACGTTCGCCCCGCGTTTTGGCGCTCTTTTTGCGTCCATTCCCGTTCGTTCCCCTCTTGGCAAGCGCTTCGCTCGTTCGCGCCGTCCCCAATTTTTAAAAAGAAAAAATTCGTTTCCCGACCTTGACGTCTATTATTCTAACGCTATACTTATGTCATACCAGAACTAAAATTCCTTGACCTGTCTTAGTAAAGCGTTAAGGTTTTTTAGCGTTGCAAGGCTCCGTTTCGACGTCCTTAGGCGCCCCGACCTTAACCGGTGCAGGCGCCTTTATTTACTTCAGCCCGATTTTATCGCGCGTTTCTTTTTGCTTGGTTCTTTCTTCTGTTCGCCTCTTTTTCCTATCTTAACATAGGTTCGATATTTTCTGTTTAAATTTGATTATAACGTCGTTTTTCGCCGTCGTCAATTATTTATTAGGCGTTCCAAGTCTTTACGAAACGCGTTAAACGCTCGGCGACGACTTCCGCTTCCTCAAATTTTGGCGGCGCGTCGGTCGGCGACGTCCGGAAGGCGAGTTTGCCGGCGTTTTCGGTCGACTCCGGGACGCGCGTTTTCGTTCCGTCCGGATTTTTGAAACGCAAAACCTCCGGCGTCGCGACGCAGCAAATCGCCTCCGCCGCCCCTTTCGAAACGACGGCGCCGCTTTTTCCAACGTCCCCAACGACGACAACGTTTTCGCCGCCGTCGACGGTTCCAACATTGCCAACGTTTTCGCCGCCAACGGTCGCGA
>JAZQAP010000058.1:0-3540 GCA_045545275.1 Thermoguttaceae bacterium
CGTTCCTCCGCAAATCGCCGAAGCGTTGCGGGCGTCCGGCGGGCGCGTCCAAACGGTTCGCGACGAGTTCCGTTTTCCTCTTGAAGACGGTCGAACGCTCGTCTTACCGGTCGACGTTTACGAAATCCGCGCCGAATTCGCCCCGATAAATTAAATAACCGAACAATTAGAAGCACGTCGCTCAACAAAATAATTATCCAAGAAATTTAATCGCGACGCGAAAATCGACGAGCGTCAAATTTTGTCGCGCCGCGGCGTTTTTAAAAAAGGAGTTGAAAAATGCGTCAAACCGTTTTTTTGAAACAATCTTCGTCCCGTCGTCTGCCGTTGGTTTGCGGCGTCCTGACCGCTTGCCTCGTCGGCGGAGGAATCGCCGTCGCGCAAACGAAACAACTGAAAGAACCCGCCGAACCGGTCGTCGCGCCGAACGTCGTTGAAAAAGCCGAAAGCGCGGGCGCCGACGCGACCGACGCGGACGCCCCCTTCGCCAACGGCTCCTACTCGGTCGTCGTCGAAAGCAAGACCGGCCCGGACGGCAAGACGATTCAAACGAAAAAGGTTTGGCGCGACGGAAAGCTCGTCGAAAGCGAAGAAAAAACGCTCGACGGCGACGCAGCCGACGCGACGATTCAACTCCCGAACGGCGAAACGGCGCCCGGTCGCGTTTTCCACTTCGACTTCAACGACGACGTTTTCGGCAATTTAGGCGCCGACGTTTCCCCGTTCGAAGGAATGCGTCGTCTCGAATCGCAAATGCGCGAACATCAAGAGCAAATGCGCGCGCAGATGGAAGAGCTTCGCCGTCGTTTCGGCGAAACCGCCTCGAACGGTTCTTTTGCGCCGCAAGACGGCGAAATCGCGCCGGCGCCGAGCAAATACTGGATCGGCGCGACGGTCGAACCGACGCCGGAACTCCTCGTCGCGCAACTTCCGATCGACGAAGGCGAAGGCATTTTGCTCCAATATATCGTCCCGGATTCTCCGGCGGCGAAAGCCGGTTTGCAACGCTTCGACGTCGTCGTTAAAATCGACGGCGCGCCGATCGCCAACGCGCTCGACGTCGCGAAAATTGTCGACAAAACCGGCGACAAAACCGTTAAAGTCGAATTTTTCCGCAAAGGCAAGTTGACCGAAACGAAACTGACGCCCGCCGAACGCCCGCAAAACGACGACGTTCGACTCGTTCCGTTCGGTTCTTTGAACGGCGGTTCGCGCTTCCAAATCGTTCGCCCCGGTTTGATCGTTTCGTCGCCGGAAGCCGAAAACGCCGAAGCGAAGCCCGCCGAAGAAGCTCCGAAAGCCGAAGAAAACGCCGAAGCGAAGTCCGTCGAAGAAACGCCGAAAGCCGAAGAAGCCCCCAAAGCCGAAGAAAACGTCGAAGCGAAACCCGCCGAGGAAGCTCCAAAAGCCGAATAATCGCGACGCGGTCTTCGTTCTCCGCTCGTCGCTAACGCAAAACGGCGTTCCGATTTTTCGTCGGAACGCCGTTTTTTAACGCTCGTTTCTCTTTCTTAACGAAGCCCCGACCGCTTTAAGTTTTAGCGTCAAACGCTATTTCCGCGTCGCCGACCGACTTTCTTGACGCCAAGACATTTTTGCAATAAAATTCTAATTATCGCGTCGCAAACCAAACGCTTTCGCCGACGGCAAGCGCGACGATCGCCGCAAAGACGAAAAGTCCGAAAACGTTGCGCCCAGTTTTGCGTCGAACCGCCGCCGCGACGCCGAGCCAAACGACGACGCCGAGAAACGCGCCCCAATAACCGGCGCAAAATCCCCAAAGCGCCCCGAGCGCCGCCGCCTCCGCCCGCTCCGAACGCGGAATCGTCCGCCAAAAGAGAAGCGTCGCCGCGACGCCGGAACCGACGCTCGCCGCAAAAACGCCGCAACGCTTGGCAAACGCGCCGCCGTCGCTTAACGACAAAATCGTCAAAAGTCCGACGACCGGAATCGCCGCCGCGAAAAGAACCAACGACTTCGGAGCGGAGCCTTTGTCCCATTCGACGAAACCGAGAATCAACGCCGCGTAAGCCGCGAACGCCCAAACGAACGAAAGCGCGATCGCCTTTTGCGCCGCCGCCCAATAACCGTCGAACGTCAACGTCGTCGTTTGCGTCGGATCGGCTTCAAACGCCGCGACCGCCGCTTCCCACGCGGCCGAATATTCGGCAAACCCGCTCCAATTTAACGTTTGCGACGAAAAACCGACCCAACCGCCGGCCAAAATCGACGCGCCAAAGAGAGCGCCGACCGCGCAACAAAGAAACTCGACGAACGGATATCGAACGCTAATCGGCGCCTTGCAGTCGCGGCAACGTCCGCGGAGCCAAAGCCAAGCGAGAATCGGCACGTTGTCGAACGGTCGCACCCGCGCGCCGCACTTCGGGCAATGCGACGGCGGCGAAATCAAGCTCATTCCTTCCGGAACGCGCCAAATCACGACGTTGAAAAAACTCCCGAACGCCGCGCCTAAAATCGCGATCCAACCGACCAAAATCGCCAAAAAAACCGTCGTCATCGCCGTTTTCGCCCTTTCTTTCCGCCGAAACCGGCGCAAAATCGGCGCGACCGTCAAAATCGTCGACGCGGTTCGCCGCGCCGCCGAACCGAGAAAAACGCCGCGTCGTTTCCGCTCCGCTAAATCGTTTTTACCGCCGGTTTTTCAGGCGTCGCCGAATATTCAAAAAGCGTCGGCCAACATTTCCCGGTAATAAAGAGCCGGTTCTTCGCGCCGTCGAACGCGATTCCGTTAAGAACGTATTCCCAACTTTCGCGCAACGATTCCGGAACAATTTTCGAAAAATCGATCGCTTGCAGAACGCGCCCGGACGTCGGGTCGATTCGAACGATCTTGTTCGTTTGATAAACGTTCGCCCAAAGCTCGCCGCCGACAAACTCCAATTCGTTCAAATTTATCAACTTGCGTTTGCGGCCGCTCGCGTCGAGATAAAAAACGTCGAACGTTCGTTTCGCCCGGAACGTCTTCGGGTCGAGAACGCGAATTTTCGACGTTCCGTCGCTCATCGCCAACGTTTTCGTCGCGCCGTCGAACGCGAGTCCCCACCCTTCGCCGGAATATCGGAACTCGTCGAGTTTTTCGAACGTTTTTTTGTCGAAAACGAAACAAGCGCGCTCCCGCCAAGTCAAGACGAAGATTCGGTCGTCGACGACGGCGATTCCTTCGGCGAAATAACGCTTCGAAAATCGATATTCTTGCAAAATTTTCCCCGTTTCGAGGTCGATTTTGCGCAAAATCGACTTTCCATATTGGCCGCCGCTTTCGTATAAAATTTCGCGACCGGTTTCCGCGTCGACTTCAAAAACAAGCCCTTGCGTATACGAGTCGGTCGCTCGGGCGCGGCGTTTCGTCGGCTTCAAATCGAACCGCGCCGGAAATTTGCCCTTAACCGCCGCGTCCGCCCCTTCGCTCGCCGCCTTTTTTTTCGCCGTTTGCGGCGTTTGTCCAAACGCGACCGCCGCTAACCCGACCGTTCCCGTCGAACAAACGTTCGCCAAGTCGGATCGTAGCCATGTCGTTCT
>JAZQAP010000059.1:0-2143 GCA_045545275.1 Thermoguttaceae bacterium
CCTTGGCTCACAGAACGACATGGCTACGATCCGACTTCGTTCGGGACGGCGGTTTCGATCGACAAAATGACGGCGGCGCTCGGCGAAAGCGACGCGCGGTTCCGTTGGCTGATCGTCGACGCTTGCCGAGACGACCCGACGAACGCGAAGGCGATTTTCAAGACGCGGGCGTCGGGGGCGAAGGGGCTGGTCGACCCGGTGAAGGCGCCGGATTCGGTTTGTCTCCTTCAAAGTTGCGCGCCGGGGAAGTTCTCTTACGAGGGGGGCGCCGGTCTTGAAAACGGCGTTTTTACGTTGAGTTTGTTGGAGGCGCTCGACCGAAACAACCCGAAAGCGGACGCGAACGCGGACGGTTTTTTGATGTTTACGGAAATTTTGAGTTACGTAACGAGGCGGACGAACGAGCTGGCGTTCGAGCATTGCGGCGCGTCGCAGATTCCGCGTTGGAGCGGGGCGGAGACGACCGATTTCGCGGCGCTGGACGACCTGTTAATCGACGGAATCGCGCGAGCGAAGTGGAGCGAAGCGGACGCGCTCTACCGCGAGGCGCGCGCGTTGCGTTCCCAAAAGAAGTGGGGCGAGGCGTTGGCGCAAATCCAAAAAGCGCGCGAAATCAACGAGAAGCGCGAAGAGTACAAAACGGCGGAGGCGGAGATTCAAGCGCAGGTCGACGCGACCGCCGCGAGCGAAAAGCGGGCCGAAGCGGACAAGTTGGCGGCGGACGCGTGGACGGCGTTCGACCTCGGCGGCGAAGCGAACGTCGAGAAGGCGATTCGGTTGATGAAGGAATCGCTGGAACTGGTCGACTTAGCCGCGAACCGTCGCGTTTTGAAGACGTTCGAAACGGAGTTGAAAGCGTTGCGCAACCCGGCTCCGGAAACGCCGTCGGTCGCCGAAAACGCGACGGAAACGGACGGGGCGGCGGCTCGCGCGGCGGAATTGTGCGACGCGGCGCGAGCGGCGCAGATGCGCGGCGATTACGCCGAAGCGTTGAGCTTATGCGACCAAGCGTTGACATGGACTCCCGACGCGTCGGATATTCTTGCGCTGAAACGTCGCGTCGCCGCGCAACGAGAAGGAAACGCCTCTTCGAGCGGTTCCGCGTTGGCGTCGACGCACCGTTACGCGCAAAACTCCGGTTCGTCGAGCGGGCGCCCGTTGTCGTCGGGAATGAGTTCGCCGTCGACGCGTCCGACGCAAACGCAAACGTCGAGCGCGTCGGGCGGTTGGACGAGGGAATACTCGGCGGGGACGCAAAAATCGCTTAATATTAAGGGCGCGACGTACAACTTCCGCTACTGCCCGGCGGGAACGTTTACGATGGGTAGCCCGGAGAGCGAGCCTGATCGTTATTCTTGGGAGAAACAACACGAAGTAAAGTTAACGCAAGGTTTCTGGATGTTGGAAACGGAGGTAACGCAGGCGCTTTGGGAATCGGTAACGGGCGAGAACTCTAGCTGGTTTTCGGCGACAGGTTATTCGAGTAAGTTTAGCGGAGTCGATACGACGAACTTTCCGGTTGAGGAGGTCAGTTGGGAGGATTGCCAAAAGTTTATTGAGAAATTAAATTCCCTAGGGATTGCTCCCGCCGGTTTGAAGTTTCGGCTTCCCACGGAAGCAGAGTGGGAGTACGCCTGCCGGGCGGGTACGAGCGGGCCCTACGCCGGTTCAAGTTTGAGTTCGCTTGGTTGGTACGCCGGTAATTCCAACGACCAAACGCACAAGGTGGGTACGAAGAGCGCGAACGCTTGGGGTTTGTACGACATGCACGGTAACGTTTGTGAGTGGTGTTCGGACTGGTTCGACTCGGATACATACGACGCGGCGTCGCAGATGGACCCAACGGGGCCGTCGTCGGGCTCGAACCGGGTTTTGCGCGGCGGTAGCTGGTTCAACGACGCCAGGCGCTGCCGGTCGGCCAACCGGAATGGCATCGACCCGACGCTCCGGTTCAATTACTACGGATTCCGTCTCGTTTTAGGTCGCTAGCTCTAGCCGTTTTAGGACGCTCCGCGTCCTTCTCTAGGTTAAGCGAAACGCTCGAGCAAGGTCGCCGCGCGCGCCTCAAGCGCCGCCGACCGCCGCCGAGCGTTTCGCAGGGGAGCGTAGCCGATGTATTTGGCGCATCTTGGGCGGGGGGGGG
>JAZQAP010000060.1:0-2205 GCA_045545275.1 Thermoguttaceae bacterium
TTGTCTTCCTAAGACCGCTTGGCCTCCGACTTCCCGACGCGGCGTTTTCGCGTTTCTTGCGCTCGCTTTTTCGCCGACTTTTGGCGTTTCTTCCCCGTCCCCGCCGCGTTTTACCGTTTCTCCGTTCCCCCTTTTTTCCCCGCGGCGCTTGGCTTTTCTCCCCTTTTTTCTCCCCTTTTTTCCAAAAATTTTCAAAAAATCGCGACTTTTCGAAATCCGTCCCCCGCCGCGATTCGTCTTCATTAACGAAGCGACGCGACGCCGCGCCGACTTCCGCCTTTCCTTTTTCCCGCTCAACCCTAAAAAGGCCGAACCGATGCGCAAAATTAGCTTTCTTTTCCCCGAGTTACTACTCGTTGTCGCAACGTTTGTCGCTTGCGACCGCTCGCCCGCGACGCCGCCTCCCGCTCCGCCCGCCGCTTCGACCGGTTCCGTCGCGACGTTCGAACTCCAAGCCGACCCGAACGCGCCCGAAGTCGCTCAAACGCTAACCGTTTACCCGACGGAAGTTTACGTCGGCGACGTCGTTTATTTAACCGTCGCGGAAGAAAACCGTTCTTCCGAAACGCTCCCTTGGCGGTCGCTCGGTTTTCCGGAGCCCTTCGGTTCGATCGGGACGCTTTCAAGCGCCGGTTTTTCAACGCGTTACGAAGCGATTTCGGAATATCCGACCGACCTTTACTGCGAACGCGGCTTCGAAGCGCGCCCCTTGGAGCCGGGCGAACGCCGCATCGTCTCGCGCTACTTTTGCGAAGTTCCGCCGCTTGAAGACTGGAACTCGCCGTTTTTCAAGGAGTTGCGCGAAAAACTTCGCGACGCGCCCGACGGCGTTCCCTGCCGCTGGACGCCGGGCTACTTTATAACTCCCGACGGCGAACGGCTTTCCGTTCCGCTTATCGTCAAGGAACGCCCGGACGCCGAAACGCGCCGCCTCGAAGATTGGCTCGCCGCGACGCCGGAGCGTCTTTTGCCGATTATCGACGAAGCGAACCGCAAACCCTTGCGCTCCGAAGAGTTGCCGCCCAACCCTCGCGACGGCGTCCGCGTCGCCGGTCGTTCGTTCGACCCGCGCGCTTTCGTCCGTTTCAGCTTCCGCAAGCCGAACCGCCCGAACGCGCCGCGAAAATTAACCGATTGGCGCAAGCTCGAAGCGGAGTTTTCCCCGTCGACGCTCCGCGACGAAATCGTCCTAACCCGTTTACAACTCGAATATTACGACGCCGAAGAAGGCGAAGCGTCCGACGCCGCGTTAAAGACTTTAGTCGATTGGCTCCAAAACCGCCCGGAACCGCAACGCGATGTTATGTCGGCGACGCTTAACGAATCGCGAACCTACCTCCGCCAAGGGCGCGCCTACGGCAAAGAGTTCCCCCTTAACGCTAAAAACCGCAAGCTCTTAGAAGCGTTGGGCTTCGCCGTTTTTTAACCTCGCGACATTATATCGTCCCTTACAACGAAAGGCTTCAACATGTCATACCGTCCTATCGCCCGCGCGGCGCTACTCTCCGCCGCGACATTCGCAACCTTAGCCGTCTCCGCCGTTTACGCGTCGACGCCCCCCGCTCCGGCGCCCGGCTCGACCGGTTCCGCCGCGACCTTCGAAGTTCGTTGCGACGAAACGCGTCCCGAGATCCGTTGCGTCCTCAAATTCTATCCCGCCGACGCAATCTACTTTGGCGACGCGATTTACGTTGTTTCCGAAGAGGAAAATCGTTCGTCCAAGACGATTCCCAATTGGCTGAACGCTTTTTACGGCGATCTTTTCGATTCGCTCGGTTCCATTTCAAGCCCCGATATTTCGGGAAGTTACGACTTCCTTCCGGAAAAAGGAAGCTCGGCGCATATCGACTTTGCCCCGCAATTTCGCGACTTTTTCCCCGGCGAAAAAGACATTACATCGCGTCGCGTTCTCGATTTTCCGCCGCTCGAAGATTGGAACGCCCCGTTTTGGAAGGAGTTGCGCGAAAAGCTCCGCGACAAGCCCGAAGGAATCGTTTGCAACCTTCGTATTAACAGCGCTTACCGAGACCAACACCGAGACGTTCGTTTCGAAACGGTCGACTTGAAAATCGTCGTCAAACCGCGTCCGAACGACGAAACGGAGCGGATCCAACGTTGGTACGACGCGACGCCGCCGGAGCTTTTCCCGCGCGCCGAGGAAACCCGTAAAGTCCCGCGCGACGGTTGGTTAAAGTCGAGCGGCAA
>JAZQAP010000061.1:0-5280 GCA_045545275.1 Thermoguttaceae bacterium
CCCCCCAAACGCCTAAGAAGCCCCGTCGCCCCCGTTTGCTTCACCTGAACGACTGTTATTATTGCTCGCTTTTCAACGACATACAAGAACATTGCGAACTTGGGCGGCATATTTACGAAACGCAACCCGGCAACGAAGAAGAACGCGAGGAACTTTACGAAACGTTATATCGCCAAATCCGCGCGCGAGTCCAAGCGTTCGAGAATTACCACTTAAAAGCCGTCGAAGAGCGACGCCGAGAGGTCGCCGAGTACGACGCAACCCACGCAACCCCAACAATCACGCAAGATGACGCAACAAGAATTTGAACGTTACGCCGACGTCGCGAAAACGGTCGCCCGCCGGTTCGCCGCGAAAGGCGCGAACGTCGATTACGACGACCTGTTTCAAGACGCTTGCTTAACGCTTCTCGAACAAGAGTTCGACCGCGCCCGAACCGACGGCCAAATAAGAGGTTACCTAACGAAACGCGTCTATTTCCGGATGCTCGACCGGTTCCGAGCCGCGACGCGTTGGCGACGCAAAAATCCCTCGCCGCGCTTCGTACACGTCTCGAACGTCGACGAGGAGCTTTTCGGCGAAGGCGAAAACGCGTCCGTTCTCGACGCGACGTCGGTTCGCATTTGGCGCGACGCCGTTCGGCGCGAATCGATCGCGGCGCGGTTTGAGCCCGCCGTCGAAAAAGCGCTCAAAGAAGCGTCGCAAACCGTTCGTTTATGCTATTTAGGCTACTACGTCGACGGCGAAACGATGAAAAGCGTCGGCGTCGGGCTCGGGCTTAGCGAGTCGCGCGTTTCGCAAATTTTGAGCGAGTTCCGAAACCTCGTCAAAGAGAACGCGGCAAGCGCCGGTTTCGGTCGACGCGCCGCTTAGACGCAACTTAACCAATTACTTCGCAACGTTTTACAAAGGGCGCGACAATGTTTTTCCCGCACGACAATCGAGCCGACGAAGACCCGAAATGCGTCGCGCTTTTGCGCAAACACGGTTCGCGAGGTTACGGCGTGTACTGGCGGCTGATCGAACGGCTTCATTGCGCCGAAACGCTCGAACTCGAAACGGATTTCGCCGCGCTCGCTTGGGTTATGCGCGAACGCGCGGCGCTCGTCGAGAGCGTCGTTCGCGATTTCGGGCTCTTCGAGTTCAGCGAAGACGGGTCGCGTTTTTTCTCGACGGCGCTTAATAAACGTTGCGAGAAAAGGATTAGCCGCCGTTTAGAAATTTCGGAAGTCCGACGCGAAGCGGGTCGAGCGAGCGCCGAAGCGCGCAAACGCAAACGCGAGGAAGCGCAAGCGACGTCCGAAACGCCGACGCTTGACGCCGAGTCGCAAAACGCCGAACGACAAGACGAAACGTTCGAATCGCCGCCGGAAACGACGCAAGAAACGAAAGAACGCAAGCCGGAAAATAACGCCGGTTGCGAAAACGAAAAACAAAAGGACGCGGCGCCGGAAATCGCGCCCGACGTCTTCGAATCGAACGCGGAAGAAACGGACGACGTCGCGTCGTTCGAGTCCCCGCCCTATCCCGCCGACGAACTGATCGCGCTTTGGAACGAGTATTTCGGAACGACGAAGCAGCGGTATCGCGGCTTACAATTAGACGCCGTGTCGCACGAACGAGCGAAGCGCGCTTGGGAGGAATACGGCGACCTACAAACGTTCCGCAAAGCCTTTGAAACGGCGCGGTTAGACAAGTTCCCTTGGCTTTTAAGAGACGCGTTGAAACCGGAAAATATTCAACGGTTGATCGCGAAGGAGGAGAAAGAAAATGAACTCGACGCTCGGGCCGCCCCGAATCGCGCCGCGCAACGACGCGACGTCGCCTTTGGGGCTAAGTACGACTTTTCGCGATTTTCAAAACGCGAATGACGCCGCGCCGCCAACGGAGGCGTTCGACGACGCGTCCGAAGAATCAACCGTTTGTAAGTACTGCGACGGCGACGGTTATTTCATCGAAAACGGCGTCGCCAAACGTTGCGCTTGCGTCGTCGAAGAACGTCGCAAACGTTACCGCGCGGAAGCGGGCTTGCCCTATTTCGAGCGGCGCGAACTCGAACCGCCGGCCCGCGATTACGTCGCCAACTTCGACAAAATCGCGCGTTCGCGTCGCAACTGGATCGCGTTTTTCGGCAAGACCGGAAGCGGCAAGTCGACGCAAGCCTTCGGAATCGTCGACGCGTTGACGACTCGCGAACGTCCGATTCGAGCGCAAACGTTGTTATACGGCGACTTCGTTCGTCGGATGGCCGCGCTCCGTTACGACGCCGTCGAATTCGAAAAAAGTTTTCGGAAAGCGACGAACGCGCCGCTACTCCTTGTCGACGACTTTCTCGACGTCGTTCCGAAAGCGAACTCGTTCGAGGAACACGTCGCGCAAGCGTTGATTAAGCGGCGGTACGAAACCCGTTTGCCGCTGATACTTACGACGGAAACAACGCCGCGCCGAATGGTCGCGGAATCGCCTTGCGGCGAAGCGCTCCTTGGACGCATCGTCGAAATGTGCGACGCCCGCGTTACGATCGCCGAAGAGAACGCCGTCAATCATCGGCTTGCGTCCCTTGCGTTCAACCGCGACGTTATCCCTTATTAACAAACGCCTTACGAAACCCTACTCAATATAACGAAAGGACTTAAACAATGACGCTTAAAGAAAACGAAACGCTCGACGCCGAATTTGAAAACGCGCTTGCGGAACCGCTCGACGACGATTTCGAAGACGATTATTACGACGACGAAGAAGAAGACGGCGACTATTACGACGACGAAGACGACTTGGACGACGTCGCGGAACTCGACGAAACCGTTTTGGAAAACGACGTCGAAACGGAAGCGGAAACGAACGCAATCGACGACGGCGCCGACGTTTGCGACGCGCCGAAAGAAAACGCGCCTTCGCCGGTTCCCGTCGTTTCGTCGGTCGGCGAAATCGTCGAGCAGACGCAAAGAACGAACGCCGTCGAAAATTGGAGTCGCGAACGGCTCGTTTCGGAAGTCGAGGCGCGAGAAGAGTTTCGAGCGCGTTCGAAGGAACTTTTGCGAGCGTTGAAGGCGGCGAAAGAAGCGTCGGCGCATTGGGGGCGTGAAACGAAACGGCTCCGCGAAGAACTCGAAGAGCTTGTCAGCGAATACGCCCGCGACGCGGAACCCCGCCCCCTGCTTGACTTTGCGGAAGCGAACGCGGCGGCGCTCGAACGCAAAGCCGAACCGGCGGGCGTCGTTTATGCGTCGTCGCAAGACGTCGAAATTTCGAACGACTGGGCGTCGTATCGCGTCGACGAACATTTTCGCTTGACCGACTCGCAGTTCGAGAAGCTCGGTTTGGAGATCGACGCGACCGTCGGCGAACTCTCCAACCTCTTGAACGACTTAACTTCCGGGCGCAAAAAGATTAAAGGCGTCGGGCCCGCGTTTATCGAAAAGTTAGCCGAGCAGTTCGACAAATTTTGGGAATCGGACGCTTATCGGCGTTGCGTCAAGCGCGTCGAAAAGCCGGTCGAAACCGCGCTCGAAAAGGCGAACGAAGTCGAAAAATCCGACGAAACGAATGAAACGCAAACCGTTGAAAGTCAAACGGTTGTCGACGACAAAAACGCGCCGGTTTCGCCCGACGAGTTCGACGCGATTCGCCAAACGATCGACGAAATCGACGCCGGAATCGCTCGCGGCGTTTGGGAAGGCTTCGACGAAGAATGGTTTGCGAGCGTTCGCGAACAATTCTATCGGGCGCCGGAAACCGTTACGCGCCTTCAAGTCGAGTCGCTCGAAGCGGTTCGGCAAGGGTTCGAAAATTGGGACGCCGTTTGACGCGGCGTCGTCAAGCGCTACAACAAATAACAACAATCTAAGATAAAGGAATAAACGACAATGATTTGCCAACCGAAAATGCTCGACGGTCGAACGGAAATTTTGCGGGAAGACGCGCGAGCAATCGCGGAATTCATCGAAACGCGACTCGCTCGTTTCCCGGAAGAGGATTACGACATTTACGTCGAAATCCTTGAAGCGACGGACTTTTACTTCAGCAAGGGCGACCGCGTGTTCTCGGAAATCAGCAGCTTGCCGCCCGCCCTGCTCTTCGAAATTTGCCGAATTTTGAACGAGCGCCCCAAAATCGGCGACGCGTTTAAACTCCGCGACCGCTATGACTTGGCGCAAGACCGCAAAGAAAAAGGAAAAGGCGACGCGGATGAAAATCTTTCTGCCTTGGCCGCCGTCGGCGAATAAAATTTGGCGCAACCTCCGAGGTTCGCGCGGTTTATACCTTGCAAAAGAGTACAAACGCTTCGTCGACGAATCGAAAATTTGGCTTTGGAAGCAAGGTTCGCCGCGCGTTCTCGGCGACGAAAACCTTGAAGTCGTTATCAAGCTATATCCGCCTACCAAAAGAGGTTACGACGTCGACAACAGGATAAAACCAACGCTCGACGCGCTCACGAAAGTCGGATTTTGGCGCGACGACAAAATCGCTCGAAAAGTTACGGCGATCGCCTGCGATCCGATTCCGGGCGGCGGCGCGGTCGTTGAAATTTACAAATTTTCACCCCTCGACGAAAGGTCGCCAACGCGCGAGTTCGCGACTTTTCGACGGGGGGTAAGGGGGGCTAGTTAAATGATTGTTAAAAAAGACGTTAAAAAGGACTTAGACCTTGACTTCGGAAAAATCGGCGGAACCGCGATCAGCGCGATCGTCGGACTCAACCCTTGGGAAACCGCGCTTTCGACTTACTTGAAGATTCGCGGCGAAGTCGGCGCGACGCCGGATAATGTTGCGATGGCTCGCGGTCGACGCTACGAGCCGGTCGTCGCCTCGATTTTTCAGGCGGGCCACCCGGAATTTCGCGTCGAATGCAATCGACGTAAAACCGACGAGCCGGAACTTTACGTTCACGGCGAACACGAATTTTTGATCGGACGTCCCGACCGGCTTCTTTACGATTCGAGCGGCGAAAAGCTCCTCGCCGGACTTGAAACCAAGACGGCGAACGTCGCCAATAGGCGCGTTTGGGGCGCCGAAGGAACCGACGACGTCCCGAAACATTACTTGCTGCAAAGTCAATGGTACGCGGGACTTGCGGGTCTCGACGATTGGCGTTTGGCGGTCGCTTTTCTCGATTCGGAAGGCGCGATGAGAACTTATCGCGAGTATCAAATCGCTTTCGACGCCGAACTTTACGACGCGCTCGTCGAAAGCGCGGTCGACTTTTGGGAAAATTACGTCGTTCCGGGAAATCCGCCGGAGATGGAACGCGCCGACTCGACGACGCAACGTTGGGTCGCG
>JAZQAP010000062.1:0-2045 GCA_045545275.1 Thermoguttaceae bacterium
CCGTACTCGTAATAATAGCCGAGATATTCGTGCAACATTTGACAAACGAAACGGTTTTTCTTGCCGAAAAGGAGCTTTTTCCCGGCGACGAGCGGGTTCGCGAGCGCCGCGTCGCGAACGGCCCAACGCAAGGTTTCGCAAGCGGTTAGCGTCGAGACGTCGTCGGCGTCGACGGGAAGTTTTTCGGCGTCGGCGAGCGCGGCGACGAGTCGAGCGCGGAGGGCGGGCGTCGTCGCTTCCTCGGCGTCGAGGTAGTCGAGGAGGTCGGCGGCGCGGCGTTTGAGGGCGTCGAGCGACTCGCGGGAACCGAACTCGCGGCCGAACGTCGCCTCTTGACGGCGCCAATCGTCGACGATTTTCGCGCGGAACTCGGCGGAAAGCGCGTCGCTCGGCGGAGCGTCGGCGCTAAACGCGGCGCCGTAAATGCTTGAAATGAAAACGGTTGCAAGGAAAATAACGCGGCGGAAAAAGGGGAAGCGTCGCATAAAACCTCCGAAATGTCGAAGAGCGCGGGGAAAAGAGGGAAGAAAAACGCGAAATCGACGGCGCGTCGCGAATGCGAGTCGAGCGCCGTTAACGTCGATTATATCAAAAGAAAAGGCGCGTTTCAAGGAAACGACGCGGAATTTTGCGAAATAACGTTATTCGAGCGAGAAAAGACGGCGTTTGATTTTTTGAAAACGGCGCCAATAATACTCTTTGATTATTTGAAAAACGTTGCAAGGAAGGCGAAAGAGAGACCGCGTCGGGAAAAACGCGGTTTCTTGCCCTTGCGCAAGTCGTTAAACGACGGTGTTTCGGAGGAATGCGCAAATCGTTAAACGACGCGGTTTCGGCGAAGCGGCGAGGGCGCGGTTAAAGAACGCCGTCCGCTTTTTCCGGAGCGTTCAGGCCGCCGAAACGACGCTTGCGTTTTTGGAAGGCGCGAATCGCGTCCCAAAGCGTCTCTTTGGTAAAGTCCGGCCAAAGAACGTCGGAAACCCAAAGCTCCGAATAACTTAGCTGCCAAAGGAGGTAGTTGCTCAACCGCATTTCGCCGCCGGTTCGGATTAAAAGGTCGGGGTCGGGCGCGTCCGGTTCGTAAAGGCGCGACGCGAAGTAACGTTCGTCGATCAGCTCGTCGACGGTCGAAACGCCCGCCCGTTCGAGCGCCGCCGCTCGCGACGTCGGGTCGGAAAGCTCCGCGACGATCGCTCGAACCGCGTCGACGATTTCAAGGCGAGCGCCGTAATTGATCGCTAGCGCTAACGTTAGACCGGTGTTCTTCGCGCTTAACTCGACCGTTTTGTCCATCTCGGCGAGAACGTCGGCGGGGATTCCGTCGCGGCGTCCGACGACGCGGAGTCGCACGTTCTGCGCCGCCAACATCGGGCGCTGCTCGATCATATACGCCTTCAAGAGCGCCATCAGCGCGTTCAGTTCGAGTTCCGGGCGCTTCCAGTTTTCGCTCGAAAAACAGTATAACGTCAGCCGCTCGATTCCGAGGTTCGACGCTTCCTCGACTAACTTCGGGACGATTTCCGAACCGCGAATATGCCCCTCCGGACGCGGAAGTCCGCGACGCTCGGCCCAGCGACCGTTGCCGTCCATTACGATCGCTATGTGTCGAGGAATCGGCGGGTTAGGGGGAAGAGCGCCGGGGGAAACGGCGTCGAACGGCGCGGGCGCGTTTTCGGATTGCATCGCGGGTTCCTTCAAAAAAGGGGGAAACGAAACGCGGCGCTCGTTCAAGGAAGGGGACGCGCCGCAAGAGTTTTCAGTATAATCGCGATTTCCGGAAAAGTCAAGCGGTCGAACGCGCTTTTTCTCGACGCTTTTCGACCGCTTTCGCGGGGACGCGTCGGGCGATTCTCGGAAAAATCGCGTTTTTTTGAGCGAAAAGCGCGTTTTTCGCTTGACTTCCGGGCGGCGACGCTTCATAATCGACGGAAACGAGCCGCGCCGTCGAACGTCGGCGACGCGACGCAAAGAGTCGAAAAACGGAATGATCGGGAGGAAAATAAAAATGAAAACGTTGCGAACGTTGACGTTGACGTTGGCGCTGG
>JAZQAP010000063.1:0-3187 GCA_045545275.1 Thermoguttaceae bacterium
AAGCGCAACCGCAAAACGGCGTTCCGGCGCAAGACCCGCGTTTGCTCGACTGCGGTTTTTATCGCGGAGGTTGAGCGCCGTTCGTCGCTTCGTTTTTTCCCAATTCGCTCGTTCGTCAATTTAGCCGCGTTAACTTTTTGAATCAACCCCGCTAAATCAACGTTTCGAGCGAATTTGCGTTATCAACGCGATTCGTCGACTTTTAAAACGTTAACAAGTTTTCGCGTTCTTTCGCAATTTAAGCGTCGTTTTTTCAAAATCGTTTCGCCGGTCGAGGATTTTAATGTCGCCGTTTTTCCTTTTTTCGCGTTTAAATTCGTCTTGTTTGGCTTTTTCGGGCGCCGTCGTCCTTTCGTTGACCGCGTTCGCGCCGACGCAAGCGCAATCGCCGACGTTCAACGTTGCCGAATACGCGGAATATAACGCTAAAATCGACGACGCGGCCTCTTCGTTCGCCGCCGACGTCGCCCGTCGCGGCGCCGAGCGCTCGACGCCTCCCTCGAAGCGCGTTCAAAATACGTCGACTCGACAAAATACGCCGAACGCTCCGATTTCAACGGCGCGTCAATTCCCCGTCGACTCGACCGACGCGCCAAAATCGCAAGCGGCCCGAATTTGGGAAGCCTTCCTTTTCGGAACGCCGAATCGCTCCGTTTCGACGCCGAAATTCGCGTTCGCTCGACGCGACGCCGTTTCGTCGGCTCCCGTTTCTCGTTCGACGTCGCCCGCCCAAACGCCGCAAAACGGTCAAACGGCGCGCCCGGCTCAACCTTTGCCAACCGCTCGCACCGCTCAATCTTTACGATCGGCGCCCAACGTCGCGCCGCCGTCCGACGCGGAACTCGCCGCCGCTCGCCGTCGTCGGCTTCAAGAACTCAACGCGCTCCTCGCGACGCGCCGACCGGAGGAATTTTCGCGCCGACTCGCTCTTAAAAACGCCGCCTCTCCTCTTCCGGCCCAAGCGTTCGCGACCGTCGAGGCCGAAAATAACGAATATATCGAAAACGCCGAGTCGCTCGCCGCCGACGCGCCCGCGCTCCCGTTCCTTATCCCCGAACCGCCCGCCGACCGTCCCGCCGTCGCGCTTCGCGACCGCGCCGAATTCGCTCGCGAAGCGGACGACGCGCCGTTCGACGCCGCCCGCGCCAACCGCTCGAAAATTCGCCAAGCGTCCAATCTCGAACCGGCGGAACCGCTCGCCCTCGCCGACGACGGTCTCGCCGCTTTTCGCCTTCCGCTCCGCCCGAACGCGTTGCGCCTTTCGCCGAACGTTTTCCTCTCGACCGATCTCGTTCGCCTTCCCGACGCCGCGCCCCTTCGCGAAGCGTCCGAAAACGCGCGAACCGCCCCGACGACGCAAAACTCGCAAGCGTCGTCAAACGCCGAATCCTTGCAACCGGCGCGACCGCTCCCAAACGTTCAAACGTCCGCGACCGTCGCGACGCCCCTCCCCGCCGAACGGTCGACCGACGTTCCGACGCTCCGCCCGACCGCTCGATTCGTCGAACCGCGCTTTTTGCCGTCTCGCCGTTAACCCTCGACGCCGTTTTTCCCGCTCCAATGACCTCCGCGTTCCGCCCTCGCCGCCGTTCGTCGCTCGTTTTAATCGTCGCGCGCCATTTGTTTTTTACGTCGACTTTAACGGTCGCGACGTTTTTAACGCCTCCGTCCGTTCATCCGACGTTCGCCGACGACGCGCCGCAAACGACCGTCCCTCCCGCCCGTCGCGTTCTTGTCGTTTCGCCGCCGATTTTCGACGCCGCTCTTCAGCCTTGGGTCGAACGCCGTCGATCGGAAGGTTATCAAATTTCTCGACTTAGCGTCGCGTCGCGTTCCGCCGATTCGATCGATTTCGGAATCCAAACGGCCCCCGTCGCGACGCCGGACGAGCTGCGCGCCCAAATTCGCCGTTTCGCCCTCGCCGCGCCCGGCCCCGAATCGGTCGCGGCGATCGTTCTCGTCGGCGACGGCGCCCCGACCCTCTCCGCTTCGTTCGGTTGGCGCGACGTCGTTCCGGCCCCGCGTCTTTCGCCGCAAGTCGTTCAACTTTTCGGCTCCGAAGAACATCTCGCGACCGACTCCTTTTATTCCGATCTCGACGACGACGGCGTCCCGGACGTTCCGCTCGGTCGCTTTCCGGTCGAAACGCCCGCCGAGTTAGCCGCGTTGGTCGAAAAAATCGCCCGATACGAAACCGCGTCGCCGGTCGGCGATTGGACGCGAAAAATCAACGTCGTCGCCGGGCCGAACGGCCTCGACTTAAGCGTCGTCGGCTCGTCTCCCGACGACGCGCCCGCCGCCTCGTCCGCCGCGCTTTCCGGACTGTCGTCTTTCGTCGATTCCGTCGTCGACAATATGTCGCGCCAACTTTTTTCCGAATTTTTACCGCAAGAATACGCCGTTTCGCTGACCCGTTGTTCCCTCAAAAGCGAATTTTGCCCTTACCCGCCGACGTTTGGTCGAACGTTCCTCGACCGCGCGAACGAAGGCGCCCTTTTCCTCGTCTACCTCGGACACGGTCGCGTTTTCGGACTCGACCGCTTAACGACCGCGTCCGGCGGCGATTACGGCGTTTTTGAAATCGACGACGTTCCGTCGCTTCGCTCGCCGAACGCGGCGCCGATCGCGCTCTTTTTCTCTTGTTACGCCGGAGCTTACGACGCGAACGAGCCTTGCCTCGCCGAAGCGGTCGCCTTGTCGCCGAACGGCCCGGTCGCGGCGATCGCGGCAAGCCGTCGCACCGCGCCGTACGGGATGTGCGTTTTGGGCTCTTCTCTCCTCGACGCGGCGTTCGCCGACGCCGACCGCCCGTTAACGCTCGGCGAAATCTTCCTCCGCGCCCAAAGAAAAACGCTCGCGCCGCCCCCAAACAACGCTGCGCCGCAATCCGAAGACGCCGAAATTCAATTCGACGACGAAACGTCGCCCAAAGAAACCGAGCCAACGCAACCCGTCGCGGCGCCGACCTTTACGGAAACGCCCGACGACCCGATATCGCGCGCCGAACGCCGAATCGCCGAAGAACGCGGTCGCGTCGCCGAAATCGACGCCGGTCTCAAACGTCTCAACGCCCGACTCGAACGCAACGTCCGCGCCGCCGAACGCCGACGCGACGCGACGTCGTTCCGAGAAACGCTCGACCGAGCCGCCAAGATTTTCGATCCGACCGCAAGACGCCTCGAAGAAC
>JAZQAP010000064.1:0-7717 GCA_045545275.1 Thermoguttaceae bacterium
CCGGAGCGTTTTTCGCGCATCGCGGCGAAAAGATCGCGCTGCCGGATTTCGACGCGGCCAGCCCGTATCGCCCGACCGTCGTCGAAATCGAAAACCGCGCGCTTCCGGCCGATTACGAGAACCGTCGACGCTTCGCCCGTCAACTCGCGTCCGCCGACGCCCTCTTCTTCTTCGACGGCGGCGACCGCCTTCCGTTCGGCCAAGAGGAAACGTTCCGCGATTGCGTCGACGCGTTCCGACGCCTCCCCGCCGTTCCGTTCCGGACTTGGGAGCCGCGCGCCGACGTCGCCGATCCCGACGGCGCGAAGTCGACGCAGCCGCTCGTCGTTCGTTATTATCGCAACGAAAAAGAAACTTGGGTTTACCTCTTGAACGCCGCGCCGTTTCACCTTGCCGTCGAGTTGACGATGAAGCGAACCCCCGGCGCTTCGTTCGAACTTTTTGCCGGAACGCGCCGAACGGAGCCGTCGATCGGCGGCGACGCGTTCGTTTGGTCGCCGACGCTCGCGCCGTTCGACCTCGTCGCGCTCCGCGTCGCCGACCCGAAAGCGACGATCGAAAAAGTCGAAACGCTCCGTCCCGCCTAGATTTGCGGCCCGAACGGTCGGCTCGCGGCGGCGGTTCAAGATTTCGTCGAACGCGTTTCGATCGCGCGCAACGGCGTTAAAACCGCAACGCGCAACGGCGATTTTGAAGAGTCGTTCGCGTTGGCGACCGTCGACGCGGCGTCGCGTCTCAACTCGACCGACGACAAAACGTCGTCCCAACCGTCGAACGCCGCCGCTCGCCTTCTCGGCGGACTCGAAGCGCCGACGCGCCTTTTCCGCAAACCGGACGCCTTCGACGCGAACGCCGAAACGCCGAACGCGCCTCGCGCCGACTCGACCTCCGCTCGCGGCGATTCCGAAAACGGCGCCGTTATCCCCGGTTGGCGCGCGTTCGGCCCGACCGACGTCGACGTTTCGCTCGACTCGAACGTCGTTCGCCAAGGCCGCGCGAGCTTGCGTCTTTCGTCGACCGGCGGTTCCGGCGGCGTCGTCGGCCAACCGTTCGAACCGCCGACGACCGGGCGACTTTGCGCGCAAATTTCGTTCGGCGTTCCGGTCGACGCGGTCGATTTGCCCCTCCGCGTCCGCTTAACCGGACGGCTCGACGGACGACCTTATTCGCGTCAAATCGCCGTCGGTTCGACGATTCTCGAACGAGCGCGTCGAATCGCCGAAGAGTCGGGCGCGACCGACGGCGTCGTTTGGGTTCGCGACGTTATTTTGTTCGAACGCCTTCCGCTCGACGGTCTTTCCGAAACGTCGCTCCATTTCGACCTGCTCGGCGCCGGAACCGTTTGGCTCGACGAAATCGAACTCTTCAAACTCGCGTTTTCCGACGCCGAACAAAAGGCGTTGACGCGACTTGTCGCCGTCGCGGAGCGCCGCGTCGCGCAAGAGCGAACCCTCGATCTTCTCCAACTCCTCGACGGATATTGGCCGCGCGCGCTCCGCGAACAGATTCCGGACGACTCCCCGCTTCTTGAATCGCGACGCCGTGCAACGGACGCGACCGGCCCCGTCGCGCCCTCCGCGTCGTCGGCTCAACCGGAGAAAAAGAAAAACTCGATCGAAAAAGCGTTCGACCGCTTGAAGTTCTGGTAACGCGACGCGACGCCGTTTTACCGTCGTCTTAAGCGCCGCGAGCGCCGATTAGCCGAACCGTTCGCGGCGCCTTTTTATTTAACGACGTCGCGTCGTTCGACGGTCGTCGAAACTAGCTTGCGCCGCGCGACGTCGTCGGCTCTCCTTGCCGCCCCCAAACGACATTGCGCCGCAATAAAATCAAGTTCGTCGACGTCGTATAGCGTTACAATTCGGCGTCGTTATTCTTTCCGGTTTAACGACGTCGCATAACGCTTCAAAGCGGGACGCTCGGAGTCCAAAGTTCCGACGTCCAAAGTCAATAACGGCGGCGTTTGCGACGTCGTTTAATTTTTGAAAAATTTTACGTTTTTTTTGAAAATTTTCAAGAAAAAACTTGACGCCGGGTTTTCGTTGTGTTATAGTGATAATCGAAGGTTTGACCGTTAATCGCTTTTTTGAACGCTAAAATTTTATTTTTGCTCTGTTTATCAAATGTCGAACCGAGCTTGCCGCGTCGTTTTTTGCGTCGCAAGTCTCGCGTTCGCAACGTTTCCTAAAAAGGAGCTTAAAATGAAATCGTTTTTCCGCAACCCTTCGAACCGTTTTCCGTTCTTTGCCAACCGTCCGAGCGCTCTCGAACGCGCCGTTCGACAGTCGCCCAAAAGCCGTCGCCTCCGGATGGAACCCCTTGAAAATCGGGAGCTTCTGGCGGTCGACGCCTTGGGTGCGGCCGCCCTTGCCGACGTCGGAGAAAGTCGGGGGCCCGACCCCGCCCCGGCGTTTTCGGCGTCGGAGTTGTCGTCCGCCGCCGCCGAATCGACGATTTCTCTCGCCGCTCTTAACGCCCTTCCTTACGGGCCTTACGTTACGCCGGAACAAGCCGCGCTCATCGCCTTCCGTTCGAACGCGACCCTCGCCGACGAAACGCTCGCCGACTTTAACGCTCTTTGGGACGAAACCGACGAAACGACGCTCGCGGAAACGGAAACCGACGGCGAAACGTTAAGCGACGTCGCCGAAGCGTTAACCTTCGAGGCGCTCGACTTAGGAGAAATCGAACAAGAACCGCTCCCCGGCGACGCGTCCCTCGTGAGCGGCGGAAGCGGTTCGAACGGCAACAGCGGCGGCGGAGATGTTACGGTAACGACGTCCGGCGGAAACGCCGTAGCTTCCGGCGCTTTGGCGTTTGCCACAGACGCCGCGATTTCGGAGGACGACGAGGAAATCGTTTTCTATTTTAACGGCGGTTCGACGTTGGCTAACACGACGATTTCGGCAAGCGTTAGCGGCGTCGATTCGGGCGATTACTCGATGAGCGAAACGTCTATCCAATTGAACGACCAAGGTTTCGGTTGGTTCGCTTTCCAAAGCGCGTCGGACGACGCCTACGAAGGAGACGAGGTCGCGACGATTACGCTAAGCGCGTCGGGAACCGCGACTCTTTCGCAGAGCGCGTTTACGGCAACGATCGTCGACGCGCCGGAGTTTATTTCGCCCGCCGACGCAACCTCCGGAAATTCGACGGTTGTGAACGAAGACGTTTTTTACGGCGAATTTCTCGACACGTCTAATATCGCGTTAAATTCTGACGTCGTTCTGTTTACTCCGGCGGTTCATAGCGCGCGTTCCGTTACGTATACTTGGACGGTCGACGGAATCGGCGCCGGCGCGTTACACCTTGACGAATCGACGGGCGTCGTAACGTATAACGCGGAAGGCATGAACGAAATGTACGGGAACGTTATCGTCTATTTAACGGTATCTTACGACGGCGCCTCCGGCTTTAGCGACACGATTAGTTTACGCTTAAAATGGGGCGACGTTAGTTCGGCCAAAAGTATAATCGGTCAATGGCGTTCGGAAGCGTTCCAAAATAAAGGCGAATGGATTACCTCCATGAACCAATGCGAAAGTTTTGCTAATTATTTTGAAACTTATCTTCGCGAAAGGCTTTTGATTTATCCCAATGTTAGTTGTTGCGTAAATAACGCGGCGGGGGTAACGTTTAGCGTAGACCTGCAGTATAACCCGTTGACGACAAAACACGCGGCCGTCCGAGTTATTTATCAAAACGGCGACGAATTGTTTTACGACAACGGCGGCTTTGGCTACGTTTTTCTTCTTAGCGAGATTCCGAATTACGCTACTCCCGATTTTGAATGATTTAGAGATTAATGTCGCAAGGCGAAGACAGGTGAAACGATGGAGTGGACGCTATTGGCCGGAGCTGTGGAAACGCATTTGAACGCGCTGACTTTGGCTTCCGGGGTCGCGGGGGGCGTTTTGATAACGCGTTTTGGAGAACGAGAAGGAATGGGAAAAGCCGGCCTTCTTTTGGCCGTCCTGTTTGGGGCGTTGAGCGGTTTTTTACTTGCGCTCGACGACCCGGGACGCGGACGGCGGTTTACTTATTCATCGAACGTATTTCGGATCGACGTTGAATTCGCGTTGTTCCGAACGACGATCGGCGCCGTTGGCGCTATTGCGGGCGGAATTTGGGCGCGCGCCCGTTTCGCGTCTCGACGGCTTTCGGAACCGAACGAGGCGGTCGACGAGGCGGCGGAAGAACGCGAAACGTCGACAGGAAACGCGACAAAATAAAGAGGAAGAAACGATGGGATTTGCATTTTTAGACGCGATCGCTTTTGGGGCGGCGTTTATCGTCGTCGCGTTAGGAACGCTCGTTGCAAGGCGAGGGGCGGCGAAGAAAAAGCTCTCCTGGCAAACGACTTTGTTGATCGGCGTTTGGCTCGGCGGCGCGCTTTTATTGGAAGACAACGCGTTCGAACCGACGGGAAATCCGCATTTCGCGCGGATATTCTTGGCGTGCGTTGGCGCCGCGTTAGGCCGTTGGACGGCGGGGGTTGCGAATAAATCTTGCTCCGGCTCGACGGAAGCGACGAAATGACGCGAGTTTTATTCGCCTCTTGGCGTTGGCGTCTCGACCGATCGAACGGGGCGTCGATTACGACGCGGGAAACGGCTGGGCGCGGCGCGGTTGGGACGTCAAAACGTTCTGCGGCGCCGCGACCGACTTCTCCGCTCCGCCAAGCGTCGACGATATCTTGACTTCGAGCGGCGTCGCCGTCAAAAAACGCTTCGACGGCGGCGTCGGGGAAAACGCGTTTCGGGCCGTCGCGTACCGCGATTCCGGCGTCGATTCGGTCGTCGTCGCGCCGCGTTCCGCTTCGGGGGACGTCGGCGTCGGCGCGGTTCCGTCGCGACCGGCGGGATCGGCGTTTTTGCAACTCTTCGCCGAAACGTTGCGCCGTCTATCGCCCGACGTCGTCTTGACTTACGGCGGTTATTGGCTCGGCGGCGACATGCTGAAACTCGCGAAAAAAAGCGGCGCGAAAACGGTCGCTTGGCTTCATAATCTCGCCTATCGCGACGCCGGGTAGTTTCGCTATTTTGCGTCGTATAGCAACGACGTTTTAACGACGTCTCGTAGCGCGTTTGAGGCGGGACGTCGTTTGTCCAAGGTCGCTCGAGGTAGGACGCCGTCTGTCCTAGGTCGCACGAGGTAGGACGCCATTTGTCCAAGGTCAATAACGGCGTCGTTTGCGACGTCGTTTAATTTTTCGAAAATTTTAAAAATTTTTCAAAAAAAACTTGACGCCGGGGGGACGCGGCGCTATAACGGTAATCGAAGGTTTGACCGATAAGCGTTTTTTTGCGTTGAAATTTTGATCCTGTTAAAAATACGAACCGAGTTTAGCGCGTCTTGGAACGTCGCAAGTCTCGCGTTCGCAACGTTTCCTAAAAGGAGCTTAAAATAAAATCGTTCTTCCGCAACCTTTCGAGCCGTTTTCCGTTCTTCGCGAACCGTCCGAGCGCTCTCGAACGCGCCGTTCGCACGTCTCCCAAAAGCCGTCGCCTCCGAATGGAACCCCTTGAAAACCGAACGCTTCTGGCGGTCGACGCGTTTGGCGGCGCCGCCCTTGCCGACGTCGGAGAAAGTTGGGGGCCCGCCCCCGCCCCGGCGTTTTCGGCGTCGGAGTTGCCGACCGACGCCGCCGAAACGACGATTTCTCTCGCCGCTCTTAACGCCGTTCCTTACGGGCCTTACGTCAACTCGGAACAAGCCGCGCTCATCGCCTTCCGTTCGAACGCGACCCTCGCCGACGAACCGCTCGCCGACTTTAACGCTCTTTGGGACGAAACCGACGAAACGGCGCTCGCGGAAACGGCGTTCGACGCCGAAACGTTAAGCGTCGTCGCCGAAGCGTTAGCCTTCGAATCGCTCGACTTAGAAGAAATCGAACAAGAACCGCTCCCCGGCGACGCGTCCGTGATGAGCGAGCAAACTAGTCAAAGCGGCGGCTGCTTTGTTGGCGACGTAAAGACTAATTCGAATTTTGCCTCGTCGTCCGGCGGCGGGGACTCCGGCGGTATGGTTTGGAACGTCGCTATTCCTGAAGACGGCGGCGAAGTGGAGATTCTGGTAAGCGGTTCCACCGGGATTGTTAGTACGTTTTTGGATCATAACAGCGGCGACATTTTAATAAATCATAATCCTACCGCGTCCGTATCGGGGCAAGTTGCGCTACGTTTTAGCGCGGTAAAAGAAGATATATACGAAGGCGGCAAAACCGAAACGATTACCGTTATTGCCGATGGGCAAAGGATTGGAACAGTTCACGTAACAATCGTCGATACGCCTGAGTTTATCTCCGACGTGGATAAGACAAACGGGACGGAAAACGTGGTCAACAACGACGTCGACGTTTACTGGTTTGACACGTCCGATTTCGCAGACGTCGGCTTAACCTTTATTCGCCAAGAACAAATAAATTATGCTCGCAATTTTTCCTTAATATATTCGCACCAAAAACTCGACGATGAGTTACCGCAAGGCGACGGGACGCCGTTGGAGTATATCGTCAATAATGGCAAAATATATTATCAGAATCAAACGCAACAAGGAGATCGTTGCGGAAGCATAAAGAGTAAGTTTACCGCGGCGTATACCGACGATACGTCGATAAAAGACGAAGTAACGTTAACTCTTCAATGGGCCGACGTTGATCGAGCCAAAGATCAGTTAAGAATCACCGGAAAGAATAGCGTTACGACTTCGCAATCGCAAAATCTTACCTGCGCGCAAATCGCGCGCGAACTTGAGCGCAACTTAAAAATAACGCGGGAACACGTTTTAAATGTAAAGTATGCGGTTGAATCGATTGCGTTGTACCCGCCGGTGGAAAGCGGCGACGATATTTCTCAGGATCCGTGCGGTTGTCGACCGCATCAAGTTGTGCGCGTTGTGTTTAAGGACGGAAGCTCGGAGAATTACGCCCCCATTGCTTTGGCTTCGAACAACTAAGGAGGCGAGATAAGAAATGAGTGAAAAACTGGAAAAGAGCGTTGAATCGAACGCGAAGAAACGAACGCTAGTATTTGCGGCGGCGGGCGCGTTGGCGTTGGCGGCGTTGGGATACGTCGCGATAAATCGTCCGGCGACGGAAAACGACGGCTCCGCGCAAGCAACGCGGAAAACGCCGACTTCCGACTTTGAACGAACGTTGGCGAAACTAGAAGAATTGCGTCCCTTGTCCGTGCAACTTATACAATCGATCATTCCCAAAGCCAGTCAAGAAATGATGGCGTTCGAGATTGCTACAAAATATTTTGGGGCGCGAGAAAATATCGATTACTTCGCGGCGAACGTTAAGTCGATTAAAGTCGTTCCGTTTAAGAACTTGAAAGACGAAAACGCGTCCGTTAAGTATTTCGTTCGCGTCGCTTTTTCGAATGGAGACGTTCGGTATTACGACGAAGAAAAAGTCGGCGGTTACGAGCGGGCGGAACTTTCGACGCTCGCGGTTGTCGGCGAACTGAGCGAAGACGAAATACCTGAAATTGCGACAATGGATCGCTTGGAAGTTTATAAACAATTCGACGTTGCGTACTG
This sequence comes from Thermoguttaceae bacterium, assembly GCA_045545275.1. Classification (GTDB taxonomy): domain Bacteria; phylum Planctomycetota; class Planctomycetia; order Pirellulales; family Thermoguttaceae; genus RUG369. The sequence continues at coordinate 7,546 of JAZQAP010000064.1, forward strand.
ACAGCGGATAGCCAAACGGAGATTTTAAAATGAACGACGCCCAACCGAACGCGCGGCGAATCTTGTTCGCCTCTTGGCGTTGGCGTCTCGACCGATCGAACGGGGCGTCGATTACGACGCGGGAAACGGCTGGGCGCGGCGCGGTTGGGACGTCAAAACGTTCTGCGGCGCC
>JAZQAP010000065.1:0-2133 GCA_045545275.1 Thermoguttaceae bacterium
CCGAGCTTCGCGAAAATCTCCGCGCCGAAGCGGACAAAATCGCCGCCCGACTCGCGTTCGCCGACGATTTGCAACCGGCGGCGCGACTCGGATTCTTCGCCGCTTACGCCGACAAACTCGTCGAAGCGGGCGAAGTCGAGAAGCTCCGCGACCTTTACGACCGCGAATCGGTTCGCGACGCGGAGAATCCCTTCGACGCGGTTCGGGCGCCGCTCGTCGACCTCGCGATTTTGCGGGCTCGACTCGCGCGAATCGACGCGAAATCGGACGAACAAGAGGCGTTCGAACTCGCTTACGCCGTCGCCGAACGCGCCGACGACGGCGAAATCGCTTGGGAAGTCGGCGGTCGTTGGGCGCTCGAAGCGCGAACATTCTTCGAGCGGTTCGAAGAAGCGGGACTTCTCGACGTCGCCCGGCGGCTCCAAGACGACGTCGTCGCCGCGTTCGCCGATTCGCAAGACCCGACGGAGCAAGAAGTTCGCGAAGAATTGCGACGTCCCGCCGTCGCCTTCGATTTCTCGCTCCTCGACGTTCCGGAAGGGGAAAGCGGCGAATTTTACCGCGAACGTTTGAACGCGATTCGAAACGCCTGCCGAATCGACTTGCGTTTCGACGCGGTTTGTCAAAATCGCGTCGAATATTACCCCAAAACCGGGGGACGAGTATCGCGTCCGGCGTCCCCGACGTCGCTCGAAGGGCGGCTTTACGTCGTTTGCCGCGACCTTTACGAACGGCTGATCGACGCGCCGGACCTTGCGCCGAAACTTCGCGACCATTACTTCCGCGAATACGTCGAAAACGCTCGTTATCAACGAGAAGATTTGAAGGAGCGGCGCGACTTTTTCGCCGAACTCGCCGCCGTCGAAGAGCAACGGGAGCCGCTTCATTTGGCCCGCGTTCTCCAACTGCGAATCGAGATTGCCAACGCGGAATACGAACTCGCCCGCAAGACGCCCGACGCCGAGAAAAAGACGTTCGCCGACTTCCCGGCGCTCGACGCTCTCGCCGACGATCTCGCCGAAAAAGTCGACTTAGCGCGGCTCGTCGCCGACGTCGGAACGCCGAAAAACGACGAAGAACGCCTCGTCGGACTTTTGACGCCGATCGCCCGCCTCTCCGCCGCGCTTCCCGGCCTCCTCGCCGAAGAGCGCCCGGCGGAGGAAACGACCGAGTTTTACCGCCAACGGTCGCAAGAGTTAAAGCAAGTCGCCGGCGGATTTTACGAGCCTCGCCGCGCCCTTGTTCGCGGGTTCCTCGCCGGAAAACTCGCTTACGCGGAAGACCTCGCTCCGGTCGATCGGTTCGAAGCGTTCCAAGATTACGTTCTCGCGCTCCGGGCCGACCTTCCCCGCAATCTTCGCGGCGCCGAAACGACGGACGCAGTCGACCGCCTCCTCGCCCTTCTCGAGCGCGAAACGAAGCGTCCGGCGGAAAATCCGGTCGACGCGGTTCGCGTTCCTTACGCTCGTTATTGGCTGTTGAAAGATTGGCTCGACCGCCTTCCGCAACCGAAAAGCGCGCCGACGCAAGTCGCGACGACGAAAAGCGCGCCGCCGGAACCGGTCGCGCTCTCGGAAGAAGATCGCGCCGAACTGCGACGCGTCGGAGCCGAACTCCTCGCAGTCGTCGACGACGGGCCGCTCGCTTGGGAACTCGGGCCGCAAACTTGGAGCGGAACCGCCGAGAACGTCGCCGGACGCGTCGCCCGATACGACGTCGCGTTTGCAACGCAACTTCGCAAAGACCTTGTCGCCCGGTTGGCCGACGCCGACTCCGAAGCCGAACTTCAAGCGCGCGCCGGGATGACGCGAGCGATTCGTCAAGCGGAGCTTCTCGGCTCGACGCCGACGGTCGACGGGCGGCTCGTCGACGGAACGCCGTTCGATTGGGCGACTTATCGCGGCGCGCCGGTTTTGATCGAGATTTTCCGCTCTCCAAACGCCGAAAACGCCGGTCGCTTCGAATCGCCGACGCTCGACGGTCGCCCGCTTGAAGACGAAGCGTTCTTCGACGCTTGCCGCGACGCCGGATTGCAAGTCGTTCGATACGACGCCGGAAAGCTCCGATTCGTTCCCAGCGTCGCGACGCCGGGCATGTCTTGGGCCCAAGACGGCGACGATTGGGCCGCTCGAC
>JAZQAP010000066.1:0-1504 GCA_045545275.1 Thermoguttaceae bacterium
CGGAGGAACGGGCCGAAACGAAAGAGTCGGAGGCGGCGCCGCGACGCAAGACGCCGACCCCGAAAAGAAAGGGAGATTAAGAAGATGACGAAGCTGGAAAAAACGAATTTGATTCTCGAAGCGTTGCGCGACGGATACGACGTCTTGGCCGCCGTCGAGAACGCCGACGCCGCGAAGGTCGAGGGCGCGAAGATCGAAGGCGTCGGGTTCGACGGCGAAACGATTTTCGGGTTCCGCAAACTCGTTAACGGCGAGTTTCAGAAGATCGACGTAACGAACGTCGACGTGTTCAAGTACTTTAAAGAGAAGATCGCGGGCGTTTGCGTCGCTTCGGCGGAAGCGCAAAACGCGCGATAACGGGCGGCGACGATGATCGCGACTCTCGAAGAGGCGTTCGCGTATTTCGCGAACCGGTTGCGAAGCGACGCTTGGAACGCCGCGACCGACGCCGAAAAGGAACAAGCGCTAACGCAAGCGGACGCGTTGTTGACCGCTTGCGTCGAATGGCGCGACGGAGCGTTTACCGTCGGTTCCGACGGCGCGAAAACCTTCGCTTCGCAAGTTAAGTTCGCGCTCTTCGAAGAAGCGCTTTACCTGTTGAAGGTCGACCCGACCGAATACCCGGAGCTGTTGACGCTCGGCGTTCAAAGCGCGTCGGGCTCGACGTTCGACCGCGCGTTCGTCGCGCCGCTCTTGGCGCCGGTCGCCGTTCGGCTGTTGGGAACGCTCGGAACGGTCGTCGTCGACGAGGAGCGCGGCGGGTCGATTCGCGCCGCGTCGCTCGGATATTGACGCGTTAACGGCGGTCGTTTAAGGGGGAGAACGGCGGGGGACGAGTCCCTGTCGCCCGGTTCGAATCCGGGGGCCGTCGTTTAAAAAGGGAGAACGGAATTGGCGAAAAAACAGGCGTTGGGCCCCGCGCTCGCGCTCGTTTCCGGCAAGCTCGCCGCCGCGCTCGGGGGAACGGCGACGTTGATTTTCGGCGTCGACCCTTCGGAGCAAACTTACGACCCGGAGACGGACGAAGAGACGACGACGCGTTCGGAAACGACGCTCGACGTTCCGTTTACCCCGGGCGATTCTCGGCGCGAAACGTTCGCGTCGAGCGTCCCCGACGAAGGAACGAACGCCGCCGCGAACGTCGCCGGGCGCGAGCTTTTCGGGACGATTCCCGGGAACGCGCTTCCGGAAACGCCGCGCGTCGGGCGCGATAAAATCGTTTTCAACGGCGCGACTTATCGAATCGTCGCGGTCGAGGAAAAGTTTTCGCAAAACGTTTTGGTCGACGTCGTCGTTTCGGCGACGCGAATTTAAGGGGCCGCGATGAAAGACGAGTTCGCCGCCGCGCTCGACAAGTTTATCGAGAAAGCGAAAAAAGAAGGGACGAAACGCTTGCGCCGCGCCGGAACGGAGGCGGTTAAGCGGATCGTCGTCCGAACCCCGGGCGAATCCGGCTGTTGTGGCGGGGATTGGCCGGTCGGGTTCGGGGGACTCGACCGGACGT
>JAZQAP010000067.1:0-11122 GCA_045545275.1 Thermoguttaceae bacterium
CAACCTCAAGAAAATCGGTTGGTGATCGCTCTTTGAGCCGACGTTTTCCGCGTCGCGATCTTTTACGTTGCCCCGTTAGCGCCGTCGAACGCCCCGAACGCTCGCCGACGTTAACGGTCGCGTAAAGTTTAACGCGCAAACGTCGAACCTTCTTTCCCGTTAACTCGCCGTTTGCGGCGCGGTCGAACCACGTTCCCCGCCGCCAAACGACGAGTCGGGTTGCGTATTGCCTTAACGCGTCGGCGCCAAACGCTCGATTATTAGACGTTTTATTTTGACGGCGGCAAGACGCGCGCCATTCTCCGGTTTTGCAATCGGCGCTTGCCAAGTCGTTTTGACAAGAAAAATCGTTTTTTGGGAACTTCCCCCTCGTCGCTTTGTTCCAATATTCCAAACCGAATCTTTTAACCGGCGTCGGTCGCCGTTAGTATAAACGACGATTTGCCGATTATTTTCGGCTTCTTTGAACGCGCCGCCCTTCCGAATAAGCGCGTTTTGTTCGATATTAACGCGTTTTCGACGGGAGTTTCGCCGTGTTTCGTTCCTTTTCGCTCGTTCGGTCGACGGTCGTTTCGGCGTCCGTTTTCGCGCTTTTCGTCGTTTTTACGTTCGGCGACGCCCGCGTCGCGTCGGCGGCGGTTCGTTTGCCCCGCGTTTTCGGCTCCGGAATGGTCTTGCAACGCGACGCGAAAGTTCCCGTTTGGGGTTGGGGCGACGTCGGCGAAAAGGTAACGGTCGAAATCGCGGGCGAAAAACAAACGACGGCGGTCGGAGTCGACGGGCGTTGGCGCGTCGATTTGTCCCCGAAACCGGCGGGCGGGCCGTTTGAATTAAAGATTAGCGCGACGAATAAAATCGTTTTGAGCGACGTTCTTTTCGGCGACGTTTGGATTTGCGCCGGTCAGTCGAATATGGGCTTTTCGTTGCGCCGCGCCAAGGACGCCGAAACCGAAATCGCGACGGCGAATTATCCGAATTTGCGCTTTTTAACGGTTCCTGCGAAGAGCGCGATCGAGCCGCAAACCGACTTCGCCGCGACTTGGGAAAAATGTTCGCCGAAAACGGCGCGGGACTTTTCGGCGGTCGCTTATTTTTTCGCTCGACGACTTCGCGAAACGATTCAAGCGCCGGTCGGTTTGATCGAGGTCTCTTGGGGCGGCGCTTCTTGCGAGGCTTGGATCGAATCGCGTCTTCTCGTCGAACATCCGGAGCTTTCCGGGCTCGCCTCTCCGGCGCGTTTGGAAAAAACGCCCGAAAATCAACGCGCCGGGGCCCTCCGCAACGGAATGCTCGAACCGCTCAAACCGTTCGCGATCAAAGGCGTCGTTTGGTATCAAGGCGAAGCGAACGCCGGACGCGCTTGGCAGTATCGCCTTCTTTTCCCGACGCTCGTCGAAAGTTGGCGGCAAGATTGGGAACAGGGCGATTTTCCGTTTTATTTTGTCCAGCTTGCCAATTTTATGGCGCCGCGCCCGCAACCGGGAAACAGCTCTTGGGCGGAACTGCGAGAAGCGCAAAGCCAAGCGGCGCGTCAACTTAGAAACGTCGGCTGCGCGGTCGCGATCGACGTCGGCGAAACGGCGGACGTTCACCCGAAAGACAAGAAGCCGGTCGGCGAACGGCTTGCGTTGTTGGCGTTGGCGCGAACATACGGCGTCGACGTCGTTTGCGACGGGCCGGAGTTTCGCTCGTTGAAAATCGACGGAAACCGAGCCGTTTTGACGTTCGACAATACCGACGGCGGCTTAAAAATCGGCGCGAACGCCCAATGCGACGACGCCGAGTTGCGCGGGTTCGCCGTCGCGGGCGCGGATCGCAAATTTTATTGGGCGAAAGCGGAAATCGACGGCGAAACGGTCGTCGTTTCGGCGCCGGAGGTCGAGCGCCCGGTCGCCGTTCGATACGCTTGGGCCGACAACCCGATTTGCAACTTGACAAACGGCGCCGGTTTGCCCGCGTCGCCCTTCCGTTCCGACGTTTGGCCCGGCGTTACCGTCGACGCGCGCTGACAAACATCGCAAACGGCGGCGACTTTAAGGATTTTACGGAGCCGTTCAATTAAACGCTCTCCGATTAACGAGGACTTTTTCAACAATGCGACGCGTTTCAAAATTTCTTCGACGTTTCCCAAGGGGCGTTTTGCTCGTCGGGGCGGCCGCTCCGTTCTTTTTTTCGCCCTCCTTTCCGGAACCGTCGGCGGAAGCGCCGCGTTTTTCCTTCGCTCGCCCTCTCTTCGCCGCCGGGCCGAACGATAATCCCGCCGAAAATCGACTTTTCGAACCGGTTTCGCTAACGCTCGACGGTTCGCCGCTCGTTTCGGTCTTGGAGCGGTATTCCGAGATTTACCAATTTGTCTATTTTATCGACCGGCGCGTCGATCCGTCGACGTCGGTCGCGGGTTCGTTCGTCGACGTTCCGTTCGTCGACGCGTTGCGCAAGATATTGGACGACGCGGAGTTAAGTTTCTGCGTCTTGAACGGTTCCGTTCTTTGCGTCGCTCCGAAAGACGCGGCGGGCGAGCTCCTTCTCCTTTGCGCGTTGCGTCGCGACGCGGCGGCGGAACTCCCGAAAAACGTCGCGCAACGGTTGACCGCGACGGTCGATTTCGCCGTCGAAGATTTCGCGGAACCGGCGGCGACGTTCGAGCGGTTGGCGAGTCGTTCGCGCTTGAAGTTCGCCGGGTTCGACAAAACGCCGTTCGACCGTTGGCGCGCCGCCGAGTTTAAGAACGTTGTCGTTTCCGACTTGACGACGCTTCTTCTTTTTGGGTTCGACGTCGATTATCGTTACGACGCGGCGGAAAAAGCGATTCGACCGGCGACGCTCGACCGAACGCGGCAAGTCGAACGCGTTTACCCGGAAGCCGACGCCGCAAAATTGCGAAAAACGGACTATCCGAACTGCCGATTCGCCGCCGCTCGACTCGACGGTAAAGACGCGGTTCAAGTTTCCGGGTCGTTCGCCGACGTCGCCAAGGTCGAATACGCCGTTTCGTTAATCAAACGCGAACGTTGGGCCGACGAAGCGCGACGCGACGCCGACCGCCGAACCGCTCGAGCGGAAGCCGACGCCGCCGCGAACGTCGCGAACGCCGACGGAAAAACGAACGGAAAGCGCAATTCCAGCGCGACCAGCGGAAAACGGAAAGTCGTTTCCGGCTCAATCAAAAACAAGACGCTCAAAGACGTGTTCGCGTTCCTCAAAACGAACGTCGGGCTCGAATGTTCGCTCGCCCCGTCCGCGACCGCCGCCGGTTTGAACCTTTCGACCCGAGTCAGCTGCGAGTTCCGCAACGCCGACGCGCCAAAAATCGCCTCGACGCTCGCCGCCGAACTCGACGCCGAATTCGAACTCGACGGCGACCGCGTCGTTTTCTCGAAATAACGCGCCGATAATCGTCAAAACTTTCCGTTTATCGAAAAAACGTTAAAAAAGGCGAACCGAGTTTTTCGATTCGCCTTTTTTCGTTGTAAATCAACGTTAAACGCCGTCTCTTTTACCGTCAAAAACGCGACGACCGTCAAATCCGTTCGCCGCGTCTTCTTTTTCGTCCGTTATATCGGGCTCAACGTTGAAAACTCGGTTCGCGGTTCGGCCCGGCTTGCGAGTAATCGAACGGAACGAAGCCGATCTTCTCCGCCGGGGAACCCGGTTTCAAACGGAAATCGTTCGCGTCCGGGTCGACGAACAGCGGGTCGGCGACGAGTCCGCCGGCGTCTTGCCCGCTTTCTTGCGCCCAAGCGTCCCGCGTTTTCCCGACGAACGTCGCTTCGCCGCCGGCGTTGAACCAAAGGTTCGAGCGGTACTCGGCTTTCGCCTTGTCGGCGTTGTACCCGAACGCGACGCCGTCCTTCCAATAAACGATATTCCGTTCGAAAACGATCGAAAGGTGCGGTTCGACCCGAGTGATCGCGACTTGGTGCGCCGGGCCGCCCTTGGCCGGGTTCGCTTTGCTCCGCGCTAAAATGTTATTGCGAACGACGTTATTCTTCCCGTAATGTTGGTGGAACGAGCCGTCCATACAGTCGTAAACGAGGTTGTTTTCGAGCAAAATCCCCTCGCTTCCCTCGTCCGGGTAAAGCCCCCAACCTCCGTAACCGTAAGACTCGACGTCGAAAATCACGTTGTTGCAGACGCGCGTTCCGGTTTGCGTTCCGAGGGTGTAAACGCCCCCCATATCGGCGAGTTTCCCCTGCCCGATCTTGTGAATCCGGTTGAATTCGATTCGGTTGCGGAACGCGTGCCCGCCGTTGTACCCCCAAACCCAACCGACCGAAACGCCGGTGTAAAAGAAGTCGGAAATATCGTTATGCAAAATCGCTATTTCTTCCGTATTTTGCCCAATCCAAACCGCCGTCGCCGACGCGTGAAAGCGCCCGCCCTGCGTAATCCAACAATTTTCGACGACGTTGCGAACGTCCATCTTCCCGCCGCCGACGCGAACGCCCCCGGCGCCAAGGTCGTAAAGGTCGGCGTTTCGCATCGCGCAATTGGAGCAGTTCTTGAACCAAAGGCCGTATTCGCCGACGTGCGCGACGTTGCAACCGTCAAAAACGATATTTTCGGCGTCGTTGACCGTCAAAACGGCGCGCGTGAAGAACGCCGATTGCGCCGGTTCGAACTGCGTCGGGCCCGGTTTCGCCAAATCGCCGGTAATCGCGACGTCGAGCCCCGCCGGGCGCATATGTTCGTCGAGTCGCGGCGAGTCGGTATAAGCGAAGCTAATATTATCGAAGCGAATATCGGCGACTTTCTTATCTTGCGTCCCGGCGACGACGAGCAAACGGGCCAACCCGGCGACCGGCGCGACGAATCGGGCCGCGTCGAGCGTTTCGCCGTCGAGCGGTCGATAATAAACGGCGTTTTCGGCGCCCGCGTAAAACCATTCGCCCGGCGCGTCGAACGCCGTTCGCAAATTTTCAAGATAATAAAGGGAGGAATCGCGCCAAGGGTTCCAAGACTTCATCGCCCCGCCGCGAGCGAGCAACGCGTTCCGCTCCGGCGCGAACCCGAGCAAAATGCGGCGCGTCGTATCCCAATGATGGTGAACGACGAACTGCGCGAACCGAAGTTCCGCCGCCGGGATTTCGGTCAACCGGAGCGCGTCGAGGTCGCCCGGTTTCGCCCGAAGTTCTTGCGCCGTCGAGTCGGTCGGAGCGCGGCGCGTTTGCGGATCCATCGACGCTTCCTCCCAAATCGACGCGGGACGGAGGAAGTCGCCGCCGTTCGGGAAACGGGCTCGGGTCGCGCGGCGTTCCGAAACGAAAAGCTGTTCGAAGTAAATCGGCTCGCCGTCGATTTTCGGGAGTTCGGCGCGCCAAACTTCGCCGGTCGCGTTCGGAAACGCGCTCTTTTCGGCGTCGGTCGCGACGCGCCAACCGCCGATTTCGCGCCCGCCGAAAACGGTCGTCTTCCCGGGAACGCCGACGAAACGGGTTTTCGAGTCGCGGACGTCCAGCTCGAACGGAACGGTTCGCGGAAACTCGCCTTCGCCGAGCCGAATTTGGAAAACGCCGTCGCTTTCCGCCTTCCCGGCTTCCGCTCGAGCGGCCCGAACCGCGTCGCGGGCCCGTTCCAACGTCGCGAACGGCGCGTTTTCCGTTCCGGCGTTCGCGTCGTTTCCGTTCGGCGAAACGAAAAACTCGCCGACGACCGTCTCCTTCGCCGTTTCGTTCCCGAAAAGCGCCGCGTTTTCATTCGCCGCCCCCAAAATCGCTCCAATAAACGTCGCGCTCAACAATAATTGTCGCCAATTTCGCATCGCGTTCCCTTTCTTGTCGATAAAAAAACTTAAAAACGCTTAAATTCGATAAAATCGCTCCCAAGCGGTCGGTCGACGACTTGCTAATCGCGCGACCGACGGTAAAATCCAGAATCGGCGCTAGTTTTCAAACATTTTAACGCCGTTAAAACACTTTTCAAAAAATCGACAAAAACGGGACGGCGGTTCGGTTCCGCTCAAACTTGCCAACGGAACCGACCGTTCGTCCCGTCGACGCCGAACTCGCCGCGTCGACGACGCCCTTTCCGTTCAAAATCGAACGATTTTTCCGATTTTACGCCCGTTCGCCCGCGACCGTTCCGCTCGAATCAGTCCCATTCTTGCGCTTCGAAGAGGCGTTGGACGTACTTCGAGAGAATATCCGTTTCGATATTCACTTTGTCGCCGATTTTGCGCGAGCCGAGCGTCGTTTCGGCGAGAGTGAACGGAATAAGCGCGACGCTAAAAAGTTCCGGTTCGCAACGGACGAGCGTTAAACTGACGCCGTCGACCGCAACCGAGCCCTTCGACGCCATATTCTTCGCCAAATCTTTCGGAATCCGGAAGTAATAGTCCGCGCACTCGCCGTCGTGATCGTCAATCTTGACCAACTCGGCCAACCCGTCGATATGTCCGCTGACAAAGTGCCCGCCGAGCCGCGCGTTCGACGCCAACGCCCGTTCCAAATTGACCGGCGAGCCTTCGACCAAATCGCCGAGATTCGTTCGCGAAAGGGTCTCCGGAACCGCTTGGAACGACAGCGTCGTTTCCGTCTTCGCGACGACCGTCAAGCAACAGCCGTTGACCGCGACGCTGTCCGAAACCTCGACGCCGCCCGCGATTTTCGGCGCTTCGATCGTCAACGTGCAAATCGGCCCCTCGACGACGATTTTCGCGACCTTCCCCAACGTTTCGACAAGCCCTGTAAACATCCTTCAACTCCTCGGCGCTCGGTCGCGCCTCTACTTTCTCTCGATATTAAACGAAAAATCGTTAAATTCCAGCGTTTTTTCCATTTTCGACGGACGCAACGTTCGATTTCACTCGTTCCGACGCGCCGCCCGACGAGCGATTCAAAGCGCGAAGTCGTTCAAACGGGCGTTTTTGTCAAAAATATCAAAAGCCAAAACTATTTATGGATTACGCTCCGGTTCTCTTTTTTTTACGTCGAACCGTCCAACGTTTTTCACCCTTATATTATAACACAAACGCCTCGATTTTAAAAGAGTCAAAACAATATTTGTCTTTTTCTGGTTAACGCTCATTTTTCTATCTTGACAAAATCAACTGATTGAGGATAATAATAAGCGATTTATCAAAAATTGAGTTTTTTCAAAGAACCGACGTAAAATTTATTCTTTCGAAAAAATTCGTAAAAATTAAAAGAACGATTCGCCGGATTCCGGATAAACAATTATCGTTTTTCCGCTCGGTATGGATTTTTTTGCGTTTATTTAACGCACCAAAAATCAAAAAAAAAACAAATTAGTTCGTTCGCCAATTTTAAGGATATTCGTTTGAACTTTCCCCCCCGTTCGGTTCTTTTAATTCGCGTTTTTCGTTTTATTTTACTTAGAAAAGAGGCTCTCCATGCGTTCCCACACGACTCGCGGCGTCGACGTTCGCCTCCTTGCGGCCTCCAAATCGGGCGATTTATTGCAAGTTCGCAATCTCGTTAGACGCGGAGCGAACGTCAAAGCGCGAAGTCCGAAGAACGAAACGCCGCTGCACTGCGCCGCTCGGAGCGGAAGTTACGCGCTCGTTCGTTATTTTGTCAATTTGGGCGCCGACGTCAACGCGCGAACGCTTCGAGGCGCGTCGGTTTTGCGCTTTGCGACGCAGTCGAAAAATCGCAATCTCGTTTCTTGGCTTTACGAGGAGAAAAAAGCGCGATTTGCGGACGCCGCCGACCTTAACGCCGCTCTTTTCGGCGCGCTCGCTAAAGACGATTACCAGATGGCGCGTCTTCTCGTCGATTACGGCGCCGACGTTCGGGCGCTCGGTTGGCGCTCGCAGACGACGCTTCACGTCGCGGCGCGTTGCGGAGACGTTCGCGCCGTCGTTTGGTTGCTTGAAGACGCCAAACTCGCCGTCGACGTTAAGGACGAACTCGGCAAAACGCCGCTCGACTTGGCCGCAACCGACGAAATCCGCGAACGTTTGCAAAGCCGTCTCCGCCGCGTCGACGATGACGGCGAAAACGCCGAGCGTTAACCCCCGACGCGGAAAATGGTGAAGGAGCGCAAAATAAAACGACGTTTAACCGCTCGTTTCGTCTCGTTTTCGCGTTGTCGTTCTTAATAGCGCGACGTTTTTAATTAACCGTCGCGCCGTCGCCGTCGTTATTCTCCGCGTTGCGCCGTTAAAAGTTCGCGCAGCCAAGCGGCGAACGCGAAATGGTCGTCGAAATAAACGTCCGCGATTTGCTTAATCGATTCTTTTCGCCTATCTTCCGTCGGATCGTAAATCGCGACGACGAAATATCCGGCTTTTTTCGCGGTTTCAACGGCGTGCAACGCGTCTTCGACGACGATCGTTTCGTCGAGCGACGTTCCCAAAAACTCGCGGGCGACGTCGAACACTTTCGCCGACTCCGCCTTCCCGACGCGAATCCCCGGGTCTTTGCAAGAAAAAAGCGCGCCGAAGAAACCGAGCGCGTCGTTGCGCCGCAGTCCCGCCGTCGCGAGTTCCGCCGAAGTCGCGGTCGCAAGCGCCGTTCGGACGCCCCGTTCCTTCAAGAGCCGAAGCGTTTCGTCGGCCCCCGGTTTCAGCGCCGCTTCCTCGTTGTAAAGCGTTATAAGACGCGACTTCATCGTTTCGACGATCTCCGCCAACTCGATTTTCAGCCCGTATTCGGTTCGAAAAAACTCCGCGCTTTGCCGCAAACTCATCGTCGACAGCCGCTCGGTCAACTCCGGCCCCGCCTCGACGCCTTGAAGGCGCAAATATTCCAGTCCAAGCGCGTTCCATTGCGTCATTGTGTCGAGGAGCGTTCCGTCGAGGTCGAAAATCGCGCCGCTCAACCGTTTTAATCCGTTTTCTTTCATCTTTTTCGCTCTTTTACGTTCGCCGCGTTATCCCTTTATTTTCCCCAATTCGCCGCGTTGTTCGTCCGTTCAACTCAACGCGACCGGTCAATCTTTCGCAAACCGCCGCGTCAACCGGTCGAGTTCCCGCGTCGCCGCTTCGACGTCGGCGCTCCCGAAAATCGCCGAAACGACCGCGACGCCGACGATTCCGGTTCCGGTCAACCGCTCGACTTGCGTCGCGCCGATTCCGCCGATCGCGACGACCGGAACGGAAACCGCGTCGCAAATCGCCCGCAACGTTTCGAGCGAAACGGCCTCCGCGTCCGTCTTCGTCGACGTCGGAAAAACGGCCCCGACGCCGAGATAGTCCGCCCCGCGCTCGACCGCAAGCCGAGCGTCGGCAACCGTTTGCGCCGAGACGCCGAGAATTTGATTCGGCCCGAGAAGGCGGCGCGCTTCCCCCGCTTCGAGATCGCGTTGGCCGACGTGCAGCCCGTCCGCGTCGCATTCGAGCGCGACGTCGAGCGCGTCGTCGATAATCAGCGGAACGTCGAACCGCTCGCAAAGCCGCTTGACCGCGACCGCCTCCCGTCGAAATTCGTCGCCGCTCAAATTCTTCTCGCGGAGCTGAACGACCGTCGCGCCGCCGCGAAGCGCCGCTTCGATCTGCGCTTCCAACGCTCGAATCGCCGCGTCGCCGGTCTTTGCGCCGAGCCAAGCCCGGTCGGTAACCGCGTAAAGTCGCAACGCTCGCCGCAACGCCGCCGCGTCGAGCCGCTTTCGCGCCGTCAAATTTTCGCTCATCGACTTATTCCCTCCATTCCCCTATTTACGCGACCGTTCGACTCGGCGCGTTTCGCCCCGTTTCGCTTTTTTCGCGCTCAAACGTCGCCCCAAATCTCCGTTTCGACGCGCAAAAGTTCGACGAAACGCTCCGATTCCGTCGTCGAAGCCGCGTCGATCAGCTCCGTTCGAAAGGTCGCGGTTCCGCCGCCTCGCTCGACCGTTCGCCGCTCCGCGATCTCGCCGCAAACGCCGAACGCCGCCGTCGCCGCGACCGCCGCTTCCCAAACTCGCTCCCGGTTCGCCGCGACGCAAGCGCCGAGCACCGCCGTCGACATACAGCCGGCCCCGGCGATCCGCGCCGCCCAAGGCGAACCGTTCCGAACCGTCGCGAACCGCTCCGCGTCGACGATCAAATCGAGCGCGCCGGACGCGACGACCGTCGTTCGAAACGTCGCCGCGAACTCGCGCAAACGCTCCGCGACCGCTCGACGATTCGACTCCGAAACCGCGTCCGCGGCCGACGCGTCGACTCCGCGAACCGAGCCGACTCCGAACGCCAACGCGCCGATTTCCGAAACGTTTCCCCGAATCGCGGCGAATCGAATTTCGTTCAACAATCGTCGCGCCGTCTCCGTTCGCAAGCGCGACGCGCCGACGCCGACCGGATCGAGAACCGCCGGAATCCCAAGTTCGTTCGCCCGCCGCGCCGCCGCGAACGTCGCGTCGACCGTCGAGCGGTTGAGCGTTCCCAAATTGACGACGAGCCCCGACGAAAGCGCGACGATTTCCTCGACCTCAGCCGGTTCGTCCGCCATTATCGGGGAGGCGCCGAACGCCAACAAAACGTTCGCGCAATCGTTCGCCGTTACATAATTCGTTATACAGTGCGTCAACGGCGCCGCGCGACGCAAATTTCGCAACGTTTCCAGCGCGACCGCCGTCGAAAAAACCGGCTCGTTCGTCGTCATTCTCTTCGCCGTTTTCCTATTTTAGTCAATAATTGTTCTCAACGCGACAAAAAACGCCGTCGCGCGGCTCAAAACCGCGTCGACGGCGCAAAAATCGTTCCAATTTTCAACGTCGTAAGGCGTTATTCGGCGCTTTTCGCGGCCTCGAACGCGGCGCGGAGTTCTTCAAGCGTCCGAACGGCGCCCTCCGGATACTTTTCGCAGTTCGGGCCGAACGGAAGCATCGCCTCCATCGGTTCGATCGTTACCTTCGATTCGTCGACGCGGCTCAAGTCGAGCCCCAACTCCTTCGCGAAGAAGGGATAGAGCGCGCCGCGGTTCGATTTCCCGTACCCGTGCGGCTCGTCGAAAATCTCGTATTCGACGCGGTCGGCGGCGTCGTAATGGCCGTAAATCGACTGCAGGAACGGATACTCTACCGTCGGAGTATTCTTCGTCCAGTCCTGTTTCGACGCGATCAACTTCAACGGTTTCGGCGCGAAGAGCGCGGCGACTTCGGCGTTCGTAATGCAACCGAGGCGCGAATGGAACGCCGTCCCGCTTTCGCAGGGGCAACCGCCGTAAAAATGCCCGGAAAC
>JAZQAP010000068.1:0-3631 GCA_045545275.1 Thermoguttaceae bacterium
AACGCCGTCGGCCCCCCGCTTCCAACCCGCGAGCCCCAACGTCTTCATTAAACTCAACGCAATCCCTACCGTTTAACGCTTAACGCAAACCGTCGTTCGCTCAACGGTCGCCGTTTAGGAACCGCTCGACCAACGCCAAGCAGGCGTCCGTTTGCTCGTCCGTTCCGACGCTGACGCGGAGCCCGTCCCCCCAACCGGCGTAATTCATATAACGAACAAGATAACCGTTCCGCTTCAGATATTCGTACAGTTCTTTATGCGAAACCGAAGCGTCCGGCCAAACGTTCCAAGTAAAGTTCGCGCTCGAATCCGGTACGACGAAGCCGAGTTCGCGCATCCGCTTCGTTTGCCGCTCCCGCGTCGCGACGATTTTCTTCGTCGTTTCGGCGAGCCAATCTTGATCTTGAAGCGCCGCCGTCGCCGCCGCGATCGAGAGCCCGTCGCAGTTGTACGAGTCCTTCACTTTCAGCGTTTGCTCGATCAGCTCCGGTCGCGCGATCAGGAAACCGAAGCGCAAACCGGCTAGCGCGTAAGACTTGCTCATCGTCCGAGAAATCGCGACGTTCGCCTTGCGCTTAACGAGTTCGACGCAGTTAAAACCGGCAAAATCGGCGTAAGCCTCGTCGACGACCAACGGACACGGCAACGAATCGGCGATCTTTTCGATTTCCGCGACGGAAAGAACCGTCCCGGACGGCGAGTTCGGGTTTGGGAGGTAAACCAATTTCAGCGAATCCGTCTTAACGCCGTCGAGCGGATTGATCCGCCAAGGCGCGTTCGGCTCGGTCGCGGGCGCCTGCGCGAAATATTCCGGCAGCCGCCAATCGGCGTCGAAGCGCACCTCTTCGCTCCGAGCTCCTTGGATTTCCGCGAGCGATTTATAAAGAATATAACTCGGATACGGAAGGCGGAGCAACTCGTTTTCGCCGACGAAGGAGCGCGTCAACACCGTCAAAATGTCGTCGCTGCCGTTGCCGCACATAATCCAATCGGTCTCGACGCCGTACAGCGCGGCGGCGGCTTCTCGGAACGGTTGCGCGACGGCGTTCGGGTACCGCGACAACCCCCGGTCGGCGACCGCTCGAATCGCGTCGTAAGCCTTTTCCGTCGCGCGATACGGATTTTCGTTCGTATTTAACTTAACGGCTTCCCCTTCTTTCGGCTGTTCGCCCGGGACGTATCCCGCCATCGCCGCGACGTTCGCTCGCACAAAACCGCTCATTTTATTTTCTCCCAACCGCCTAAATTAACGCGATTTGCCGCCAATTCACTTCTCAACGGAACGCCCCGAGCGCCGATTTGACGCGCCCGCAACCGTTTTAACGTTTTTAACAATTTTAACGACGAAACTCGCAAAACCGCCGCGCAACCGCTCGCAACGTTCGCGAAGCCGTTCTTCAAACCGCCGACGTTATTAATAATGTAAAGTTTTTCCGCCCGACGTCAAGCGGAAGCCGCCGAAAAAGCCGTTTTCCGCCGTTCGCAACGTCCGTCCCGCGATTCTCGCCGGCCCCCTCAATCTCCGCAAACCGCCCGACTTCGTTGTTTTCTTCAAACAACGAGAACCGCCCGTCTCCGCCGTCTTTTCCCAAACGCCGCAAGCCGACCGTCTTCGCCGTTTTCTCCAAACAACGAGAACCGCCTGTCTCCGCCGCTCTTCCCAAACGCCGCGAACCGCCCGCTTTATCCCCCGTTCAAAACGCCGCGTCGAAGAAAATCGCCGCCAACCAAACGCCCAAAACGAGCAAATTCTTCGAACTCAACTCCAAAACGCGAATCAGCGCCCGCCCCGAACCGATTCGGCAAAGGGTACGCCAAGCGCGAACGTGTAAAAATAGATAAAACAGCAAAAGCGCAACAGTCGAAGCGCCCCAATCGCCGCGCCGCGAAAACGCCGCCGCCAACAGCCCGACGACGATCAAACCGTTCGCAAGGTAAAAATAACGCCCGAACCGCTCGCCGAAAATAGCGATTAAAGTGAATTTGCGGTTTTTGCGGTCTTCGTCGCGGTCGCGGTAGTTGTTCGCGACCAAAATATTGTCCGTCGCGAACCCGATAGCCAAGCCGACGAGCGCCGCGTCGCAAGTAATTTCGCCAATTTGGAGAAAATAGGTAAACCCGACCGCGATGAAACCGAAAAACGCGACGACGAGAACGTCGCCGAGCCCGATATATGCCAGCGGCAAAGGGCCCGCGCTGTACAATAGGCAAAATACGCAAGATAAAACGCCGACCGCGATCAAGTTCCAACCGCCGATCGGAATCAACGCCAACCCGCAAACGCAAGCCGCCGCCAACGCGACGAACGTTCCGACCGCCATCGCCCGCGGCGAAATCCAGCCGGACGCGACCGCTCGCGCCGGGCCTTTGCGCTCTTCGCCGTCCGCGCCTTTCTTATAATCGGAATAATCGTTCGCGAAATTCGCCGCGATCTGCGACAATAACGCGAAACCGCAACAACAAAACGCCGCTAAAACGGAAAACGAATCAACCGCGCCGCGCGCCGCCAAGTCCGCGGCGCCCAACGAAACGCCGACCAAGACCGGAACGAACGCCGCCGACAGCGTTTTCGGTCGCGCCGCCAAGACCCAAGCGCCGACCGCCGACGGTCGCAAAACGGTTTGCGCCGAGTTTTCCGCTTTTTCCGTTTTTTCCGATTCTTCCGTCGTTCGTTTCATCGCCGCCGCCCTTTCGCCGCGCTCGTTATTTTCGGCATTTTCGCTATTTTTTATTTAACCGTCGTTTTCGGCGACTTTCGTTATTTTCCGTCGAAACGGCGCATTTTAACTTTTTTCGCTATTTTCCGATTTAACGCCGACTTCGCGACGCGAAAACGCCGCCGACGCCGACGCGCCGACGGCGTTTTAACCGTTTTATCCGTTTAAATCGCTCCAACCGCTTAAATCAATCGAAACATTCAAAACGTTTGAGGCGCCCAATCGTTCAAAACTCCCAAACTATCCCAATAGTTTGAAAGGTTACTCCCGCAAACCGGCTCCAATCGTCAACGCCGTCGCTCGACGCTCCCGTCGGCGCCGCGGCAAACGTCGACCGGACGTTAAACTAGGCGATTTTCAAGTCAAACTGGGCAATTCGTAACCTTTGCGCTGTTCTCGCGAGAAGAACGACGCCGCGACGTCGTCGCCGACGATCTTCTCGTTTTGCGAATCCCAACGAATCGCGCGCTTCAAGCGGCAAGAAATGTTCGCCAAGTGGCAAACGTGCATCCCGAGAACGTTCTCCTCGACGTTCGAAACCGGCGTCCCGCCCTCGCGAACGCAGCGCAAAAAGTTCGACTTGTGCCCCTCGACCGGCTTTCCGTTGAAAAGCGCGACGAAATCTTCGTCGGTCAGCTCCGAACGGACGCCCTCGTCGATAATCTTTCCGGCGATTCGGGCGCGGTTGACGTGAATCCGCCCCTTCGTTCCCTCGAAAAGAATCCCGTTCCCGTCTTTCGCGTCGCTGACGACGTCGAAATCGGTTCCGTCGGCGAATTTGCAACGAACGTTGAAGGTGATCGGCGTGTTGTAAACGTCGGTTCGTTTCGGGAAGCCGTTTTCGTCGTAATCGACGATAAATTTCGCGTCGCTTCCGTCGACCGAAACCGGCCCGGTGCCGGTCTCTTGCCGCC
>JAZQAP010000069.1:0-7512 GCA_045545275.1 Thermoguttaceae bacterium
CGCCTTCCCGACCGCCGACCCGATCGCGCAAAACGCCTTCCCGACCGCCGACCCGAACGCGTTCCCGACCGCTCAAAACGCTCCGGTCGCCCAAGGCGTCGATTACTCGACCTTTAACGTCGCGACGCAAAACGCCTTCCCGACCGCCGACCCGATCGCGCAAAACGCCTTCCCGACCGCCGACCCGAACGCGTTCCCGACCGCTCAAAACGCTCCGGTCGCCCCGCAAAACGCCTTCCCGACCGTCGACCCGAACGCCTTCCCGACCGCGCAAAACGCTCCGGTCGCCCCGCAAAACGGCTTCCCGGTCGTCGACCCGAACGCCTTCCCGACCGCGCAAAACGCTCCGGTCGCTCCGCAAACCGGTTTCCCGACGGTTGATCCGAACGCGTTTCCGACCGTTCAAAACGCTCCGGTCGCTCCGGCGCAACCGACTTACGTCGCGCAAAACTTCCCGGAACCGGCCCCGCAAGCCGCGCCGACCGCCGCGACGCAAGACGCTTACTCCGGCGTCCACTACCAACCGCAAACGACGAGCGGCGGTTTCGCCCCCGGCAGCGTCGGCGTTTATTGAGCGAAACTTGCGGCGACGTTTCCAACCCCGTCGTCGCGAACTCGCCGTCGAAAGCGCGAAGGGATTTCTTTAAAAAAAGAAGTCCCTCCTTTGCTTTCTTGACAAAACGTTATAATAAGAATATTCCGACGCGCAAGGGAGACGAGGCCGACGCTTTTCGCGTTCGCCGCTTCGGTCGCCGCGCTCGGTTGGGGACATTTTCCCCTTGCCATTAATATATTGACAAAAATTTGATTTGACGACAAGGCGACGACGCGCCGAACGACCGCGACGCTCGCGATAAGAAAAGGCGAATCCAATGCAAAACGAAACGCTGAAAAGTTGGTTGACCGGCGGCCCGCTCCTGATCGACGGCGGTTGGGGCACGGAGTTCCAAAAACGC
Organism: Thermoguttaceae bacterium; assembly: GCA_045545275.1. Lineage (GTDB taxonomy): Bacteria > Planctomycetota > Planctomycetia > Pirellulales > Thermoguttaceae > RUG369. Next base: position 957 of record JAZQAP010000069.1, read on the forward strand.
GGTCTCCCGCTCGGCGCGCACCCGGACCTTTGGAACCTCGAAAACCCGGACGCGGTCAAGGCGGTCGCGAAATCTTACGTCGACGCCGGTTCCGATATCATTTTGACGAACACGTTCGGCTCGTCGCGTTTCGTTTTGGCGAATCACGGCGCCGCCGACAAAGTCGCGGAAATCAACCGTCGCGGCGTCGAGTTGTCGAAAGAAGCGGCCTCGGAAGCGACCGGGCGCAAGGTTCGCGTTCTCGCGTCGGTCGGCCCGACCGGCGTGATGCTCGCGCTCGGCGACGTTTCGCCGGAAGAGGTTTACGCCGCGTTCGTCGAGCAGATCGAAGCGCAAAAAGCGGGCGGCGCGGACGGCGTCGTCGTCGAAACGTCGAGCGACCCGCAAGAAATGGCGCTCGCCGTGAAAGCGGCCAAGTCGCTCGGTCTTCTCGTCGTCGCGTCCGGCACGTTCGACAGCGGCAAGAAAAAAGACCGCACGATGATGGGCGCGACGCCGGAATCGTTCGCTCAAGCGGCGGAGGAAGCGGGCGCGGACGCGGTCGGTTCGAACTGCGGTCGCGGAATCGAAACGTTCGTCGAGATTTGTTCGCGAATGAAAGCCGTTACGACGCTCCCGCTTTGGATGAAGGGGAACGCCGGCCTCCCGAAGATGGTCGACGGCGCGACCGTTTACGACCAAACGCCGGAAGGTTTCGCCGCCGAAGCGTTGAAAGTCGTCGCCGAGGGCGCGTCCTTTGTCGGCGGTTGCTGCGGTTCGAACCCGGCGTTCATCGCCGCCGTCCGCGCCGCGCTCGACGCCCGTTGACGTTTGCCGCCGCTCGAACGGAGCGTCGACGCGTTACACGCCGCTCCTCGAACGCTTTCCCCCTTCCTTAAACTCAACCGAAAACCCCTATTTTAACCGGCTCAAAGCCCAAATCGCCCCGCTCGACGGCGCGAAGGAGTCATCGCATGACGACGCAAAACCCGGAAAATCTCGACCCGAACGCCGCCCCGGAAAAGGCCCGTTCGCTCCACTTCATCGAGCAAATCATCGAAGAAGACAATCGCACCGGCAAGTTCGGAAACCGCGTTCACACTCGTTTTCCCCCGGAACCGAACGGTTACCTGCACATCGGACACGCGAAGTCGATCGTCTTAAATTCCGGTTTGGCCAAGGAATACGGCGGCCTCTTCAACCTCCGTTTCGACGACACGAACCCGGCGAAGGAAGACGTCGAGTACGTCGAATCGATCAAGGAAGACGTCGCTTGGCTCGGCGCGAATTGGGAAGACCGCCTCTTCTTCGCGTCGGACTACTTCGAGCAAATGTACGAGTACGCCGTCCAACTCATTAAGAAGGGCAAGGCTTACGTCTGCGACCTGACCGCCGATCAAATCCGCGAAACCCGCGGCACGCCGACCGAGCCGGGGAAACCGAGCCCGTGGCGCGACCGCTCCGTCGAAGAGAATCTCGACCTCTTCCAACGAATGCGCGACGGCGAGTTCCCGGACGGCTCGAAAACGCTCCGCGCTAAAATCGACATGGCGTCGCCGAACTTCAATATGCGCGACCCGGTTATGTACCGCATCGTCCGCGCGCCGCACCACCGTCAAGGGACGAAGTGGAACATCTACCCGATGTACGACTGGGCGCACGGTCTCGAAGACTCGATCGAAGGGATCACGCACTCGATCTGCACGCTCGAATTCGAGCATCACCGCCCGCTTTACGAATGGTTCTTGAACGAACTCGGCGTTTATCGTCCGCAACAAATCGAGTTCGCGCGCCTCAACCTGACTTACGCCGTTATGAGCAAGCGCAAGTTGATCGAACTCGTCAAGGGCGGTTACGTCGCCGGTTGGGACGACCCGCGCATGCCGACGATTTGCGGTCTCCGCCGTCGCGGTTACACGCCGGAAGCGATTCGTCTCTTCTGCCAAACGATCGGCGTCGCGAAGTTCAACAGCACGATCGAAGCGACCGTCCTCGAAAACAGCCTCCGCGAAGTCCTGAACAAGTCGGCGCTCCGTCGAATGGCGGTGTTGAACCCGATCAAACTGATCATCGACAACTATCCGGAAGGCCAAACGGAGACGCTGACCGCCGTCAACAACCCGGAAAACGAAGCGGACGGAACGCGCGAAGTCCCGTTCTCGAAGACGCTTTACATCGAGCGCGACGACTTTATGGAAGACGCGCCGAAGAAGTATTTCCGCTTGACGCCGGGCAAAGAGGTGCGTTTGCGTTACGCTTACTACGTTACGTGCAAAAACTGCGTCAAGGACGCGGACGGGAACGTCGTCGAAGTTCACTGCGATTACGATCCGGAGACGCGCGGCGGTCAAAGCGCGGACGGGCGCAAAGTCCAAGGGACGATTCACTGGGTCGACGCGGCGACGGCGCTGAACGCCGAAGTTCGCCTTTACGACCGTTTATTTAGCGTCCCCAACCCGGACGACCCGCAAAATACCGGCGATTACAAAGATTACCTCAACCCGGATTCGTTGACGGTGATTTCGGACGCGAAGCTGGAACCGGCCCTCGGCGATGCGACGCTCGACGAGCGTTACCAATTTGAACGCGTCGGTTATTTCGCGCTCGACAAAGCGTCGACGCCGGAAAAACCGGTCTTCAACCGCGCCGCGTCGCTGCGCGATTCTTGGAGCAAAATCGCGAAAAAGTAACGCAAACCGTTAAACCGCGCTAAAACGGCGTTAACAAGACGCGAAAAACGTCGAAAAACGAACCGGCGCCGCGCCCGTTCCTTCGTCGGAACCGAGCGCGACGCCGGTTTTCGCGTTTCTTGCCGCCGTTAAAGTTTGCGCGTCTTTTGCAATTTCAAGTCAAAAAAACGCCGCGCCCTTCCCGTTTTCCCAGAAATCGACGCGGCGTTGTTTTCGCCGTTAAAGTTTGCGCGTCTTTTGCAATTTCAAGTCCCAAAAAAACGCCGCGCCCTTCCCGTTTTCTCGGAAATCGACGCGGCGTCTCCGTCTTCCGTCGTTAAAGTTGGCGCGCCTTTTGCAATTTCAACTCAAAAAAACGCCGCGCCCTTCCCGCTTTCCCGGAAATCGACGCGGCGTTATTTTCGCCGTTAAAGTTCGCGCGTTTTTCCCAATCCCAAAAGCGCGAACGTCGTCAAAGTTGGCGCGATGTTCCTATTCCGCCGTTTTTCCCGCGTTCTCCGCTTTTTCGAGCGCGAGTCGGAGCGTTTCGGCGACAAACTCGGCCAACTTGACCGGAACGGCGTTCCCGATCATCTGCTCCGCGTCGGTTTTCGTCCCGACCCAACGGAAATCGGCCGGAAACGTCTGAATTTGCGCGCGTTCGGCGGTCGTCAGCGCCCGAACTTCCGGTCGCTCGGCGAGCGAACAAGCGTCGTTCGGGTGGCCCGGGTACCCCTTCGGAACGGGTCGGTTGACGCCGCGCATCGTCGGCGCCGGTTCGTCGACCGAAAAAACGGCGCGACGGTTGTAATTGCGCGGATGCCGATAATAATACTCGAACGGTAGCGATTCGCCGAAATAATCGCGAACGGTCGTCGGCTTTTTCGAGAGGCGCGACTCGATAATTTCGGTCGCGAAACCGTCGGCGACGCCTTGAATCCCCAAGCAAACGAAGCGCTTGCGTTTTTGCGGCGCTCCGCAACGACTCGCGTCGAGGACGACCTCCGTCAGTCCGTATCCCGCGTCTTTAAAGAGCTTGCGCGCCGTCGCGAACGCCTTGCTATGTCGGGCCCGCTCGACGTTTTCCATCGCGAAACAACGCGGACGAATCTCCGAAACGACGCGAGCGAAACACTCGGTCAAGTTGGCGCGCTCCGCTTCGACCCGTTTCCCGGCCTGCGAAAAATCTTGGCAAGGCGGCCCGCCGATAATCGCCTCCGGCTCGAAAGCGCGAATCTCCGCGACCGCCGCGTCGACGTCGGACAAGTCGGTTTCGGAAACCGGATGGTCGAAGTTCGCCCGGTAACACGCCGCGGCGACCGGCCAAAACTCGAACGCGCCGACGACGTTAAACCCTTGCCGCGCAAAACCTAACGACAACCCGCCGCAACCGGCGAACAAATCGACCGTCCTCATCGTCTTTCGTTTTTCTCCGTTTCGAGCCGTTTTTTCGAAGCGCGCCCAACGTTCGCGCCGTTTAATCTTTCCGATTATAGACGCGCTTCCCGGCGTCGTCAAGGGGCCGTTAAGCGGACGAAACCCAACGATCAAAGAAGGTTCGACGGAAAATCGCAAGCGCGCAAAGCGATTCGCCGAAACGCCGTCGAACCGCAAGAGAACGTTAAGCGGAACACGTTCGAGCAATTTAAGCGGACGAAACGTTCTCCCCAAGGAAGCGTCAAAGCGCCGCCCTCCGGTCGCCCAACGAAAAAACGACGAAACGCCGCCGTCAAACTTCGCGTCGTTTCGCCGTTTCGCCGATTTCCAACCGTCGAAACGATTCGCGCCATTTTTCTAAACCACGCAAACCGCCCGTCTTGTCGATTTTACGGCGCGACCGTTACAAAGACGCCTTCGCCCGGCGCGAGGTAAAAGTTCGGGAAACCGTCCGCGTCCGGCTCGACCGTCGTCGGGACGCCGCGCGTCCAAGCGGTCGCCGTTCCGTCGAGTTTGAGCCGAACCGTCGCGCCGCGATTCGCTTCGAAGTCGGCCATATTCACCAAGGTGAACGCCGTTCCGGGCCCGTCTTTGCGCTCGAAACACCCGACGAGAAGCGGTTCGTCGCAACGGATTTCGCGAATCGTTTCAAAATCCTTATATTCGTTCTTCATTTTCAAATACGGAGTCGCGTCGCCGCAGTTGTGCGTAAACGCTCCGACGTTGCGGTACTTGACGTATTCGTCGGAGAGGCGGCGCAACTCTTGGAAGACCGGGCGCGCTTCGTACCAAGCGGTCGATTTGCGGCTCTCCGTGTCGACCAACGACGGGAACTCCGGATTATAACCGGCGTAAGTCCAGCAAAGAATACACTTGCAGCCGAACGACAGCATCGAGTAACATTGCCAACGGTACTCCGCTTCGGTCGGGGTGCGCTTGCCGTTCGTCCAAGCGAACGTTTGAATAAAACACCAAAATTCTTTATCGTATTCGCGGGCGACGGTCGCGATCGCGTTGATCGACTCGACGTAATCTTGGTAAGTAACCTTCTTGCCGCCGACCCAGTTGAGCGGGTAAATGTCGGTGCAAATGTAATCGACGTCGAACTTTTTGCAGAAATCTTCGCAGTAACGGCGGTAAACGTTCGGATCGACGTCGTAATACTCGATCGCGGCGGCCCCGGCCCCGTATTTCAGCTGCGCGTCGTTGGCGTACATCGGCAAGAGGTTGATATACGGGACTTTGCCGGTCGCGTCGGAGTACCGCTTCGACGTCGCGGCGAGTTCGTCGTAAGCGTCGGAACCGGGCTCGTCGACGATATAATGCCCGCCGTAATTCGGCCAATCGCAATATTCGGCGGTCGCGGTCTCCGGGTTCTCGAAGCCGCCGTCGTTGACGTAAACCTCGACGCCGCGTCGCGCCGCCGTTTGCAGGAGTTTTTGCGTCGGAACGCCCGGCATCGCGATTACAAAGTCGAATCCGCAATCGGCGTAAGTCCGCATATATTCGTCGTTAAAGTCGCCGGGACGGAAGTTCCCCCAAGCGCCGATTCGGAGTCGTTCGCGCCCGAAATACGCCGCGTCGAAGGGCGAATCGACCCAAACGCCGAGGAAACGTTCGACCGCCTCCGCGACGCAAACCGCCGCTTGCGCCCGGGTCGACGCCGTCGCGAGCGCCGCTTTCAAGCCGGAAACGTCGACGCCGAAACCGGCCGCCCGTTCGCAAAGCGCCGCCTTCTCCGCGTCGGTCGTCGGCGCGTCGGGTCGGAACGCGTTCTTCTCGGCGTTTTTCTCGTCGGCGGCGAAGAACCCGCGAGCGACGGCGAACCGAATCGCCCGCTCGTCCGGGCGTCCGGCGACGTCGGTCAACGACGCGGCCTCCTCCGAAACGGTCAAGCGATACGGCCCCGGCGCGGTCGCTTGGAACGTCGTAAAGCCGAGCCGCGTCGTCGACGAAAGGAGCGCGGCGCCGGCGTCTTCTTCGCCAACTCGAACGGCGACAAGCGTTTCCGGGCGCGCTCCGGCGGCGATCGTTTGGGGCGCTTCCTCGGCGTTTTGCAGGAGGTAATCGGCGCGATCCCAACCGTCGGCGAGCGTTCCGCCGGGAATTTCGCACTTTTGCAGCGGCGCGTCGAGGGTCGCCGGGCGGGAATAATCGGGCGCGTCGTTCGCTTCGGCGAGGAACTTGCGAGCCGCCTCTTCGCTCGGGAAGAAACCGAGTCGGGAGAGCGAAATCGTCGAGCCGGGCGAACTCGGGTTCGTCGCGTCGAGTCGGAACGACGTAACGACGCCCTTCCAATTTTGATGCGGGTACGTCCGCATGTCGACGATCAAATCGCGCCAAACGCCGTCGCAAACGACCGGGAACTGCGAGTAACTCTTGTCGGAAAGCGCCGTCAATTCGTCGGTTGTGAAGAAAATTCCGCCGACTTTTTTATCGGACTCGATTTTATACCGCAACGCGAAAAAGGG
>JAZQAP010000070.1:0-5323 GCA_045545275.1 Thermoguttaceae bacterium
GCCGCTTTCGCTCGCCGGACTGTTCGGAACGACGCGAACGACGCGCGCCGGGTCGTCCGTCTTCAGCTCGACTCCGACGCCGACGAATCGACCGTCGATCATCGAGAAAACGTCCTCGACCTGCACCGGGGTCAGGTGCGCCGAATACGCGTCGAGCGAACAGACGGCGGCGCAAAGGAACTCGGAAATCGTCGCGGTTTCGCGGGCGCCGGTTTCCTCGCGGAGCCGCTTGGCCAACCAAAGGACGGCGCTTTTCAGGTCGGCGTCCGTTTCGAGCCGCCAACGCTTCGACGCGTCGCGAACTTTCGTCAACAACGCTTCGGCGCGTTCGCTCCGCTCGAACGAGAGTCCGTTTTGTTCGTAAAACGGCTCGTGCGCGAACGCTTCGACGAGTCCGGCGAACCCGAACTCGAAGAGCGTCGCGGGCGTCGGACGGTCGACGTGATAATTGTCGATGTTGAGCGTCGCTTCGTCGAAAACGGCGAGAACGTCGTCGAGGCGCGCGCCGTCGGTTAGCTCGACGAAGGTCGCGTCTTGGTAACGGAGCTCGAGTTCGCAACGTCGGCGCGCGGTCGCGAAGCGTTCTCGAAGCGTTTCGTCGTTCGGGAAGGAGCGGAGCCCCTTTTCGAATCGCTTTTTCGCGTCGAGCCAACGACCGGCGTCGAGGAGCGCGTCCCCTTCGGCGAGGGCGCGTTCGCGTTCGCGTTCGTCGTTCAACGGGAGAGCGCGGCGGTTCTCCGCTTCGGCGTCGAGCGTTCGTTTGCGATCGAGAAGATCGTCGATTGAACGAAGGGGCGTCGGCGCCGAAAGCGCGTCGGGCGACGGTTCGTAAAAGGGCGAATACCGCGACCGGCTCGTCGGCGGAACCGTCGGCGACGAGTCCGAAGCGGGCGACGCGAACGTCGGCAAGGGCCCGCGCGAACGCGAACCCGAATCGGCGCTCGTCGTCGAAGCGGAGCAAAACGCGCTCGCGGCGACGACGGCGACCGTTAAAAGTTGGAGGAATTTTTGCATGTCTGTACCAAGCGGCCCGAAGACCGTCGGTTTGGTCGACTTTCGAAAGAGGCGTCCTGCCCAAACGTCGACCGTCGGCGCTTGCGCGTCGATTCCGACGTTTCCCGAAAATCGAAATGGAACTCCTTTTCAGTCGCCCTCCTGGCGAAGCTGCCGGTTGGAGAAAAAAATTTTCTCGCGCTTTTCGACGCGGCGAACAACGTCGACGCGTCGGACGACGAACGAAACCCGTTTCGGATCGCCGTCGCAAACCGCTTCCATGAAATTTAGCGTTAAAATCGATAAAACGGGTAAAATCCAATTCGGTTCGCGTCGAACTCGAACGGTTCTCGGCGGTCGGCAAAGGATACGTCGCGATTTTAACGTTTATCGCGGAGAAACCAATTTTTCGCGTTTTGCGTCCGACGAGCGAACGCGGCGCGCCGTCTCGGCCCGACCTTGGGCGCGGACGGAGGTTTTTCCGCTTCCTAAATCGTGCTTTTCCTCGCGCGGCGCTTAGGCGTTTAGCGAAATTTTAAAGAAACGTCGGAAATTTTCGGACGAACAAAATCGTTAGGTAAAGAGTAACGGCGGCGCCGAAAGAACGCTTTGGACGTTTTAGCGCGGTCGAAACGGTCGAAACGCCGCGCCGTTGAAAAACGAAAGAACGGGAAAACGTCGCGCCGCGGCGTCGGAGCGGCGAGGAAGGGAGGAAAAACGCTCCGTCGCGACGTCTATTATTATATTAACGACAAAAACGGAGGAAACCGCCGTCGAAAAAGTCGACGAAGCGACGGCGGTTGGTCGCGCGTCGGCGTCGAGCGCGGATTTCGAGGAATAAGCGGGGGACGACGGCGAAGGAAACGTCGCGTTAAACTTTAACGGTCGCGGCGACTTTAATGTTTTTGACGTGAAGCGAAACGGGGAAAAACGTCGGAAAAAGCGCGTTTTTAGGGCTCGAAACGGATTTTAAAAAAATTGGCGATTTTGTTGAAGCCCGCTTCGAGACTTTTCCGATACTACTAGCGTCCTCGAGAAGGGCGAATAAATTTCCGAACGCGCCTTCCGTTTTCCAACGGAGGAAAACAAGCGACGGAACCAAAATTCGCGCCGACTCGATAGCGCGCAACGCGTTTCGTCCGGCAAGACGAACCGCAAAAAAAAACGAAACGTCGAAAAGTAGCGAGACGACGTTTGCCGCGCGGTTTTGGATCGTTTTCAAAATCGACGCGCGCCGGCGGCGTTCTTTCGACCGCGACGCGACCTTATATATTAAGGGCGCTCGGAGAGAAAGCGCGTCGAAGCCGAAGCCGCTCGACTAGCTTCCCAAGGGATTGGAAGCGGCGGCAAATTTCGCGACGGTTCGACTTTCAGGTTTAAAAAGGAGTTTACCTATGAAAAATCGTTTGATGGCGTTTTGCTTCGCTTTGATTTCCGCGTGCGCGGTTTCGACCGCCTCCGCGCAAGACTGCGCTCCGTGCGCCGCCGCCGGCCCGGACGTTTCCTGCGCTTCCTGCTGCGCGTCCTGCACCGGCGTTTCGTGCGAACTGTTCGGCGGGCTCCGTTCGCTCTTGGCGTGCCGTCCGTGCGCCGTCGTCGAATGCGCTCCGTCCTGCGCCGCGGCTCCGGCTCCGGTTTGCGGCCCGATCGTTTCGACGAACCTTCCGACGTGCGACGCTCCGGAAGCGACCTGCGGTCCGGCTCCGATTTGCGCCCCGGCGCCGGTTTGCGGCCCGATGTTGCCGTACCTGAAACCGTGCCTGTACAACGCGGTTCATCGTCCGGTCAACGGCGTTTGCAAAATCGTTCACGGCGTCTTCGACACGCTCGCGACGATCACCACCCCGACCAGCGACGCCGGCTTCTTCAAACCGGCTTACGTCTGCGGCGTTCCGTGCGCTTGCGGCGCCGGCGAACTCGGCTCCTGCGCGACCTGCGGCGACATTGAAACCGCTCCGGCTCCGTGCATGCCGGCCGTCCCGTCCTGCAACTGAGCGGACGAACGGAACGGAAGCGAGATTTGACGGTCGGGTCGACCTTAGCGACTAAAACGGTCGCGACGACTTAAACCGTCGAATCGACGGGAACGCTTAACGGCGGCGCCCGGCTTCCGAAACGAGCTTAGAAGCGAACGCGTTCGAACGAGCGCGTTCGTTTTTTTTGCGCGCGTCGCGTATTTTGCGCCGTTTATTTAATCGTTGCGTTTGGTTTTAAAGACGGCGTCGGTTTAACCGGCGCGATTTTTCTATTTTGCGTCGTCGGTTTTATCGGACGCGTTTCGCTAAAACGAGCGCGAAGGCGGCGAGAAAATGGAAAAAATCGAACGCGCGACGTTGAAAAGAACGCGTTCGAGGTTATAATCAAAAGAAGAAGCGGAGACGCCGAGCGGCGCGTCTTTCGCGTCTCGTTGTTGAAAAAGAAAAAAAGAGGAGCCGAACGGACGGTCGCGGAGAGAGCGTCGCAAGGCGTTCTTTCGAGGAAAGTCCGGACTCCGCAGGATACGATGGCGGGTAACGCCCGCCGATCGCGAGATCAGGGAATAGCGCAACAGAAAGCAAACCGCCTGCGACGGTTTCGACCGTCGTCGGTAAGGGTGAAACGGCGAGGTAAGAGCTCACCGGCGGCTCGGGCAACCGGCCGGCCAGGCAAGCCCCATCGGGAGCAAGGTTAAACAGCGTCGCGCTCGACTTTCGAGTCGGGCGGGGGGCGATCCGTCCTCAAGACGCGGGTAAACCGCGAAGAACGGTTCGGCGACGAATCCGTCAAGATAAATGACCGTCCCTCTTTCGGGAGGACAGAATCCGGCTTATGTTCGACTCCTCTTTTTTTCTTTTTCGACGGAACGTCGGCGTTCCGTAAAAAACGATCGTCGGAGTTTTTTCGTCGGTTGAGGGCGCGGCGTCGGGAAATTTCGCGTTTATTGCGATTTATTTCTTGAAACGAACGAGATTTCGCGGTATAATGGAGAACGCTTAGGTTGCCGGCGGCGACGTTCGCGGCGGTTTTGATCCTTCAACGAAACGAATGAAAACACGATGGCAAGCGCGTTCTTGACGAACGATCGACGCTCTTTGGGGCGACGTTTTTCGACGGCGTTCGTCCGTCTTTGCGTCGGCGCGGCGGTCGCCTCTTGGGCGGGCGTCGGCGAGGTTTCGGCGCAAAGCGTCGGCGCGTCGGCTTCCGGCGGCGCTTCGACGGCTTACGAAAGTCGCGCGCTCTTTGTTCCGTCCCTCGATTTGGAATCGCCGACCGTTTTCTCGTCCGTCGACGCGGCGCGGCGCAACCGTCCTCCGCAACCGGCGGAGCGTCCCGAGGAGCTCCTGTATCCGGAAGGGTTTTTGGAACTTTCCGCGCCGACTCCGAAGCCGGTCGTCAAGCGTCCGGTCGAGGAAACGAAGGACGTCGTCGCGACGCCGCAAACGCCGTCGAAGAAAGAGGAGCCGCCGCGTCGACTCGACCCGACCGCCGAAACGACGCCCCTCGCGCCTCCGCCCGAACCGGAGCCGCCGAAGAAAGAAGCGGGCGATCAAATTCTTTTTTTCGCGCTGTCGTTCGCGCTCGCGGCGCTCGGCGGCTTTATTTACGTCGATTATCGTTACCGCGACCGTTTGAAGGCGGATTTGGCGCGCAACGCTCGCCTGCGGTCGCCGAACGCTTGCGCCGCCGATTTCGACGAGTTGTTGATTTCCGCCGACGGAGAACGTCTCGACGTCGCGTTCGACGATTGGGCGTTTCCGGCGACTTTGAACGCCTCGACCGCGTTCGACGACGAGGAAGCGTTCGAGCCGATTACCGAACCGACGCCGCCGAACGGGCCCGATTTGACCGAGGAAAATTTCGACTTCGCCCCGGCTTCCGCGACGAAGCCGCGACCGACTTTGAGCGAACCGGAAGAGGACTTTATCGTCGGCGCTCGTTAAACGGGGCGGAGACGGCGTCTCGAAAGCCGTTGAATTCGCCAAAGTCGTTAAAATCGGCGCCGTTTTCCGAGGAATCGTCGACGCGACCTCGTCGACGCGACCGTCGATTTTTAAACGACGCTTTCGAGCGAAGACGTTAAAATAAATAAGCGCGTTAATTTTGACCTCGACGTTTTCAACGACGGCGTCGGCGACGGAAAAAACGGCGCGACCGTTAAATTTTAACGTCGCGTCGGCTTTTTTCGACGTCGAGCGTCGACGATTGGAAAAGACTCCCAACCGATGAAGATTCGAAGCAAAACGTTGGTTCGAGCGGCGGGCTCTTTGGTTTCGCTCGGCGTTCACTCGTTGATGCCGACGCTCGATTACCGCGTCGCTTACTACGATCCGATAATCGATCCGGCGTATGA
>JAZQAP010000071.1:0-1999 GCA_045545275.1 Thermoguttaceae bacterium
GTATCGCGCCGCCGATTTTGTTTTTCCGTTTTCATTCCGCCAACCTCGAACCCGTTTAACGACAAGGTTTAACCGAATGGGACTAACAACGCTCGACTATCTCGTCCTCGCCGCGTACTTCGTCGCGATGGCGCTGATCGGCCTTTGGTCGATGTTATCCGTCAAAAAGCAGGAGGACTATTTCCTCGGCAGCCGCAGTTTCGGCAAGATGTTTCAAATGTTCGCCGCGTTCGGCGCCGGAACAAACGCGTCCGACCCGATCGTTACCGCTAAAACGACGTTTACCAACGGTTTAAGCGGCGTTTGGAGCGGTCTTCTTTGGCTCTTTGTAACGCCGTTTTACTGGATTTGCGGCGTTTGGTACCGGCGTATGCGCTGCCTGACGCTCGGCGATTGGTTCGAAGAGCGTTACCAAAGCAAGGCGATAGCGTTCGCCTACATGATTTTCGGCGCCGTTTTCTATATGGTTTACCTCGGCGTCGGGATGACCCCGATCGGGAAGATGGGCGCGCCGCTCGTCGGAGCCGACACGTTGTCGCTTTTCGGTTGGACGGTCGGTTTCGACCAATTCATCATCGTTCTAACCGCCGCTTGCGTCTTGTTTTACGGCGTTCTCGGCGGGCTTCGCGCGGCGTACTGGACGGACTTGATTCAAGGGATTTTTATCGTTATCCTGTCGATTATTTTGATTCCGGTCGGCTTGAACGCCCTTGTTAAGGACGAAAACGAGACGCTCCGCGCCAGCGCCGCCGTCGCGACCGCAACCGACGAAACGGCAAAAGTTGCGACCGACGCCGCGCCCGCGGAAACCGCCGCGACCGCCGAAGTCGACGCCGCGTCGTCCGCCGAAACCGCCGCGAACGTCGACGTCGCAACCCCCGCTCCGCGCGAGCTTTCCGGAACGCTCGACGGTTTCGAAGCGCTCCACCGTCGCGTCCCGGCCGAATACTTCGAAATCTTAACGAGTCCGAAAGGCGGCGAGTTCCCGCTCCATTATATCTTGGCGATCACGCTCCTGAACCTCCTCGGCATCGTCTGCCAGCCGCACTTCATCGCGACCGGCGGCGGCTCGGCGAAAACGGAGTACAACGCCCGCTTCGGCCTCGTCGCAGGCAACATTCTAAAGCGTTTCTGCACCATCGGTTGGGCGTTCACCGCGCTCGTCGCGTTGGCGTATCTCGCGAGCAACGTCGAGTTGGCCGCCGACCCGGATAAAGTTTGGGGCGTCGCGACGCGCGAACTCCTCGGCCCGCTTAACTGCGGTTTGGTCGGATTGATGCTGGCGTGTCTCTTGGCGGCGCTGATGAGTTCCGCAAGTTGTTATATGCTGGTGGTTTCCGCGTTGGTCGTCCGCAACGGTTACGCGGCGTACATTAACCCGAACGCGAGCGAAAAAACGTTCGTTTTCGCCGGGCGACTCTGCGGAGCCGTCGTTATTATCGGCGCGACGGTCGTTTCGCTAACGTCGATGAACGTTTTCGAACAGCTGAAATTCGCGTGGGAGATTCCGATCGTTTTCGCCGCGCCGTTTTGGATCGGGTTGTACTGGCGCCGCGCAAACAAGTGGTCGGCTTGGGGGACGATCGCCCTGACCCTGACGCTCTTCTTCCTGATTCCGATGAACGCCGCGAAGTTTAAACCGTCCTTAACGACGAATCCGCAATACTTAGCGACGAACGAATTTGTCGTCGTTCGCGAAACGCGCGCCGTTTCGCCGACCGACGTCGAGCGACGCGACGCCGCGATTCAAGTTTGGAACGAACGACGCGAAAAGCTCGAAAGCTCGCTCGCGCAGGAACTTAGCGACGCCGAACGCGCCGCGGCGGTTCACGCGGAACTCGGCCCGGCCCCGAAGAAAATTGCGCTCGGCGAAACGATCGTCGACGAGTTCCGAACCGGCGGCAAAGCGATCTTTTGGGGCGGGGGCGTCGCGGCGTTCGACGGAAACGGCGCCGAGGTGGTCGTCGACTCGAGGGGGGGCGTCGTCGCCAAAATTGTC
>JAZQAP010000072.1:0-6938 GCA_045545275.1 Thermoguttaceae bacterium
CTTGCGAATGAATATTGTCGAGTTCCTCGTCGGCCCGAATCGCGTTCATATCGGTGTAAATCCCGTAACCGGACGGCATTTGGTACTGCGCCAACTTCATCCGCTTCCACTTCGCCAACGAATGCACCACCTCGGCGCGTCGGTCGCCCATATCCTTGATCGGGAACGAAACCGCCCGTTCGACGCCGCTTAAGTCGTCGTTGACGCCGGTTCCGGAGAGGACGAAAAGGGGCGCCGTTACGCGCCGCAAATTCAATTCCGACGCGAGCCCCTCTTGAAAATCCTCTTTCAAAAAGAAAATCGCCTGCTCCATCAATTCCGGAACAAGCTTCGGAACGTATCCGGAAGGAAGGATTAACGACATAACGACGCTCCTTTTCGCAACAAAGCGCAAATTCAACATCAAAAATACGTTTTCGCAACGCGCCGTCGAGCAAGTCGAATCGGAACGCGGCGACGTTTATTTTCGTTTTCGCCCATATTATCGTTCATTATAAATTTGCGGCGCGTCGCGTCAAGGGGCCCGTTCGGCTCCGCGTCGAGATTCGCCGACTTCCCCCTTTTTTTCCGGCGTTTTCTCGACCTCGATCGAGCGAAAACGGCGCGTCGCCCTCCCCCGCGCCGTCGCCTCTATAGTATTAATGACAAAATCGCCGTTCGACGTAAAAAAACGCCGCTCGCCTCCTCGACGAACGACGTTTTCTCGTCTTTGCCGTTTTAAGCGTTTAAAACATTCCAAACGTTTTAAACGCTAAAATCGCTAAACCTTATTTTTTCGGCGCGCAAGCCTCGGCCAACTTCGCATACTTCGCGGCGTCGGCGGCGTTTTTCAACCCTTTCGACATGGTCGCAAGGTTCGCGTAAGGAACGTAAAGCGCGGTTTTGTCGACGACGCCGGCTTCGACCGCCCGCGCCAAAACGGCGACCGAGCGTTTCAACGTCGCGACGCCTTCCTCTTTTTTGCCGCTCTTCCAATAAATCGCGCCGACGGCGGCCAGTTGCGCCCCGATTTCGGCGGCGTCCTTCGGCCTAACTTCGCCTTCGATCTTCTTGAACAACGCGTCCGCCTTTGCGAAGTGCGCCGACGCTTCCTTAGCGTTTTTCAAACCGTTGAGGAAGTCCGCTCCGAGCCGCGCGTTCAGAACGCCGACGATCGCTCGGTCGGTTTCCGGACGGAATTGAAGCGCGACTTCAAGATATTCGAGCGCCTTGCGTCCGGAAATGATCGCTTGCTGATAATCTTTGCGGGCTTCGAAGATTTTAACGGCGTTCGCCAACGCTTGCCCGGCCGTCCAGCGCGCCGACGCGGCGGAAACTTCGTCGAGCGTCTTCGCCAAATACTTGTCGACCGTCGAACGCAAATCCCGAGCGTATTGGTCGAGTTGCGCCGCGTCCGGCATTTCAAGCCCGACTTCGAGCCCGGTTCGCCAAACTTCGAGACGAGCGCTCGCCAGTTCCGACTTGTCGCCGCGCGTTTTGTCGATTTCCTTCGCGATCTCGTCGGCGGCGTCGAGCCATTCGAACGCTTTTTCTTGATCGCTCGGGTCTTTCCAGCTCTTGCGAGCGACGGCTAGCGCGACGGCGAGGTTCGCCCGCATTTCAAGCGTCTTCCCGGCCTCGATCACGTCGGCGGTCGGTTTCGCTTCGCCGAGCGTTTGCAACATCTTCAACGCGCGTTGACCGAGCGAAATCGCCCCGTCGTAATCGGGATCGGCCCCTTCGCGTTTGAGCGCCGAGCCGAGCAAAACGCCTTCGATTTGATAAAGCGGGTGTTCGACGAACGCGTCTTCGACCGCCTCCATATAACGAGACGCCGCGTCGATTTCGCCCGACTGAATCAACGCGTCGATCAGCGTCAGATGAAACTGCGCCATCGAGTCGTTCATCTTAATCGCTTGGAAGATGTGCCGCCGCGCGTTCGCAAAATCGCCGACCGCGAGGTGCGTTTTCGCCAAAATCCAATGCGCGCCCGGCGAGTTTTTCTCGTGAAGGAGCGCGTGTTCGGCGTCGTCGCGAGCGTTTTTCAGCGACGTTTTCAGCTCTTGCTCGGCGCGCAAAATGAAATATTCCGCCTTGACCGTTTCGGCGACGATTTGAACGACGCGGTCGCTCGGAATCGCCGGATTGTCCCCTTTTTCCAAGACGAACGCGACGCCTTTTTCCGGAAAAACTTCTCTAAAGTTCCCAATTTCGTCCGGAACAAGGATCGGACGCGAATCTTTAATCTCTTCGGCGAAAACTTTGCGCGCGTCCGATTCGGTGCGCGGTTCGCTCAAGTTAATCATAATCGCTTCGACGATCCCCTCGATCCCGACGATCTGAATCGTCGTGTCCGGCAGAGTCGGCGGTTGATAGGTCGCGACTTCGTACCCGTCGACCACTTCTTCGGCGACCGGCTTCGCGAGAATCGGATTTTTCTTCAAATCGGCGTATTTCGTCGTCCCCGGCATGACGTCGAAAAGGGACGCGCCGTGCGGAGCGTGCTCGACTTCCGTCTCGTCGACCGCTCTAACCCCTAAATTCGGCAAATTTTCCAGCTCTTCCGCCAAGCGCCCGCCTTTCGAGCGTTCCCCCTCCTTCCGTCGAGCCGAGCTAAGTCGGGCTCCCGTTTCGGAAGAAATCGGAGTTTGCGCCGCCGTTTGAACGATTTTCGCGCTCTCGGACGCCCCGTTTCCGCTCGCTTCGACGGCGACCGCCTGCCGAATCGGTCGCGCTTCCTCCGCCGTCGCGTCGGAAATCGCCCAAGAGGCCGTCGCGACCAACGTCGGAGCGACCGTCGTCAAAGCGAGTCGCAAACGCCAATTTCGCGATTTTTTCGATAAATCGTTTCGCATCGTTCTTTTACAACCTTTCGTTAGCGCGCTTTTTTCTTTCATTTTCCATTTTAAGTCGCGTTTCTCTTCGTCGCCCTCGTTCCCGAAATACCGGTTTTAACGATTATAACGAAAATTAAATCAAGTCGTCGAATCATCCGCGCCCGCCCTTAAATCTCTTTTATCGATTAAACCGAACTAAGCGTTAAATTCGACGACGGCGCCGCGACCGACGAAACGAAACCGACGCCTCGTTTCGTCGAAACGTCGCCAGAATAACCAAAAACGTTCGCCGCGTCCAGCCCAAATTCCGCAAAAAAACGCTCCTCGCCTCTTTCCAACGATTTTTCCGCCAAAAAAGGTAAAATTTGCCGATCGCGCGGGTCAAAACGAAAAAAAATAAAAAAAAATCGCAAAAACGGAGAAAAAACGCTTTACTTCTCCCCCTTGCAAGGTGTATACTGTTCAAATCGGCGGTTCGGACGGAGCCGCGGTCGATTTCCAGTTCGTCAAAAATAATCGAACGCCTCCCCCCGCCCGCTCTTGTTGACGCAAGAATCGCAAATTTTAACGATTATAACGAATAAAGGGCTCGCATAATGCTTAAAGTCGGTATTGTCGGCATCGGTTTCATGGGGATGATTCACTACCTCGCGTATCAACGCATTCCCGGCGTGAAGGTCGTCGCGCTCTGCGAATCGTACGCGAAGGAACGCCTGACCGGCGACTGGACGAAAATTAAGGGCAACTTCGGCCCGGCCGGTCAACAAATGGACTTGACCGGAATCGCGACTTACGACAATCTCGACGCGATGCTCGCCGACGAAAACGTCGACGTCGTCGACGTCTGCCTTCCGCCGGCCGGACACGCCGCCGCGACGATCGCCGCGCTGAACGCCGGTAAAAACGTCTTCTGCGAAAAACCGATCGCGTTGAAAGCCGAAGAAGGCGTCGCGATGGTCGCCGCCGCCGAGAAAAACGGCAAAATGCTCCTCATCGGGCACGTTCTCCCGTTCTTCGACTCGCACAACTTCGTTTTCGAAGCCGCTAAATCCGGCAAATACGGCAAACTCCTTGGCGGGAACTTCTCGCGCGTTACCTCGAACCCGTTCTGGCTCGACCTCGATCGTTTCTACTCGATGGAAGGCGCCGGCGGCCCGATGCTCGACCTGCACGTTCACGACGCGCACTACATTCGCGCGCTCTTCGGGATGCCGAAAGCGGTTCAAAGCGTCGGTCGTCTCCGCGGCGACGCTCCGCAATACTTCAACACCCAATTTATTTACGACGATCCGGACTTGGTCGTTACCGCGACGAGCGGGAACATCATGCAACAAGGCCGCCCGTTCACGCACGGATACGAAGTTCACTTTGAAAAAGCGACGATTATTTGCGAATCGTTCACCGGCACGCCCGTTACGGTGATCCTCGGCGACACGCAAGAAGACGCGAAAGTCGAAAAACCGGAATTCCCGGCGGGCGACGATATTACGCCGTTCGTCAACGAACTGACCGAAGCTCGCGACGCGTTCGTCTCCGGCAAACCGTCCGCGATTCTCGACGGCGCCCTCGCTCGCGACGCGGTTACGATCTGCCATAAGCAAATCGAAGCGATTCAAAAACGCGGTCGCGTTGAAATCTGATCGATTTTAACGATATAACCGATTTTTCCCTGCGCCTGTCGACCGTTTTCTTTTCGCGTTAAGCAAACGGTCGACGGTCGGGGGCGTTTTGACGTTTTTTAGCGCGCTTTTCGTCGGGCTCCCTCTTTTCCCGCGCATCCTCTCCCTTTTTAACGTTTCTTTCGTCGCCGAACGTTAAAATACGCAAGCCGCGCAAACTTTTCTCATTCTAACGATTCTTCTAATTAAAAGAAAAAAATTCGTCGTCCCGACTTTGCCGAACCGATATTCGAAAAGTCGCGGTCAAGTTCGAGCGCAGGATTTTTCTCGTTTCGCTTTTCCGCGTTTACTTTCGTTTTCCCTCGCGTCGGCTTCGCCCGGTTAGACCGTTTATCCGGATTTTTCCCGTTAAGCGTCAAACCTTGCCCCGCCGTCGCCGCCTTTTTCGTTTTTAAGGACGCCGCGCATCATGACGCAAGCGCAAACCGACGATTTGATGGTTCGTTTAGACGCGCAACACGACGAACTTCTCCGCCGCATCGACGAACTCGACCGCAAAATCGCGGCGACGCTTGCCGAGTGGGCGGCGGAAGCGGAGGAAGAAGGCGCGTCGTCGGAAAAACGGTCTTAACGATTTTAACGATTATCCACTTTCATTCCCTTCAACGCTCCGCGGTCGCGTCCGTCGATTTTTTCGCGGTTCCTCGATCGCGCAAGGAGACTCGCTCAATGAAAATTTCGCAACTCTTTCTGAAATCGGCGGTTAGCGCGTTCGCGGCGCTCGTCGTTTACTGCGCGGCGACCGCTTCGACCCTCTTCGCGGCGGAACCGGCCTCGACGCTGACGCTCGTTTCGTACAACGTTCACAACGCGATCGGTCTCGACGGCAAAACCGATTTCGCCCGAATCGCCAAGACGCTGACCGCGCTGAACCCGGACGTCGTCGCGCTCCAAGAACTCGACTCGAAAACGAAGCGCTCGAAGGGCCGCCACGTTCTCGAAGAAATCGCGAAAGAAGCGAAGATGAACGCGACGTTTGGCCCGGCGATCGATTTCCAAGGCGGGAAGTACGGAATCGGCGTTCTTTCGAAGGAAAAACCGTTAAAATCGGAATATTTCCCGCTCCCGGGGCGCGAAGAACGCCGTTGCCTCCTGACGGTCGAATTCGAGCGTTACGTTTTCTGCTGCTCGCACTGGTCGCTGACGGCGGCGGACCGCGACGCGACGGTTAAAATCGTTACCGAAAAAATGAAGTCGGCCAAGAAACCGGTTTTCATCGCGGGCGACTTCAACGCGAAACCGGAAGAAGCGTCGATGAAGGCGTTCGTCGACGATTGGACGATCCTCTCCGCCGACGCGCCGACCTTCCCGGCGAACAAGCCGAACGTTCGCATCGATTACATTTGCGCCGCCGACCCGACCGGCGAAATTTCCGCCGACGCTTGGAAGAAAGCGGTCGTTTCGGCGCGCGTCGTCGAAGAACCGGTCGCGTCCGACCACGCGCCGATCGTCGTCGAACTTTCCGCCGACGTTTTCAAATAAACGCTCGCCTCGCCGCTATTCGCGACGTCGTTTGGCGCGTCGAAAAATAAAAAGACCGCCGCGTTTCTTTTTCGGATTCGCGGCGGTCTTTTTGCATTCCTTTTACCGGCGACGCAAACGCTTTACCGGCAAGCGTTAACGACGGCGTTTTTTTCCTTACCCCTTCTTTTCCGAATCGAGCGCGGCGCGAATCGCCCTTGCGAGCTGATCCGGGCACGACGTCGGTCGACCGCCGCACGAGACGCCCTTCAACTTCGCCTCGACTTCTTCGGCCGGCAAGCCCTCGACGAGCCGCCCGATTCCTTGCAAATTGCCGTTGCACCCGCCGACGTAACGAACGTCGCGCAGAACGCCGTTTTCGATTCGAAAATGAATTTGCGTCGAGCAAACGCCCGAAGTCCTGTACACGTAATCCATTGTTATTTCTCGCTTTAAACAACTTGCGTTTATTGTTCGTTCAATCGGCGCCGCGACGCTCGAATCGAGAATCGCGACGTTAATTTATTATACGCGCCGCCGTCGAAAAAGCAACGTCGCCGCGACGATTTTCTCGCTTTTTCGTCGGCGCCGCCAAACCGCCGCCGACGTTAAAAAGCGCAATCTCTTTATTGAAGCGGCTTACCAACGTTTATTTCTTCTCGCCGCCGCTCTTTTCCCTCCGTTCGACCGGCGAAAAAACGGTTCGGAACGTCGCCGTCTTCCCGGCTTCGACGGTCGCCGTCTCGATCAAAATCGAAACGCCCGGATTCTTCGAGTCGAAGTCGTTTTCCGTCTCCGCCGCGACGACGCTAAACGCCGACGGAATATCGCCTTGCGTCTCCACCGTTTTACAAAGCGTCGCGTCGCCGCAATGAACCGGACTCGGCGCCGTCAACGTCGCGACGCGTTCTCCGACGATCTCGACCGCCGCCGTCGTCAACAAGCGTCTTTCGAGCTTAATCTCTTTATCCGCAAGCGCTTC
>JAZQAP010000073.1:0-13508 GCA_045545275.1 Thermoguttaceae bacterium
GAACGACATGGCTACGATCCGACTTGCCGTATTGCCGGTCAGCGTCGCGTCGAGTTCGACCGTAACGCCCGCGCCGGAGATAATCGCGCCGCCGACCGTCGCCGCGTTGTTCGTCGCGGTCAAGGAACCGCCGAACGCAACCGCGCCGTTCGCCGCGAGAGCGCCGCCGACTTGCGCCGCTTCGTTGCCGATCAAGGTCGCGTCGCCGCCGGCCGTCAAGGAACCGACCGCGGAGATCGCGCCGCCGGAGCCGGTCGCCTTGTTGTTTTCCGCGGTCAACGCGCCGACGATTTCAACGTCGCCGGTCGCGAAGATCGCGGCGCCGTTCGTTCCTTCGTTGCCCTTCAAGACGGCGTCGAGGCCGACTTTAACCGACGAACCGGAAACGGCCGAACCTTCGCTCGTCTTGTTGCTTTCCGCGGTAAGAGCGCCGCCGAATTCGACCGCGCCGGAAGCGAGAACCGCGCCGGTCGTCGATTCGTTGTTCGTCAGCGTCGCGTCGCCGGCAACGTTAACCGTCGAACCGGAAATAATCGCGCCGTCCGTCGCTTGGTTGCCCGTCGCGGCAAGGGTCGCGCCGAACGTAATCGCGTCGGTCGCCGTCAAAACGCCCGTCGTCGATTCGTTGCTTTCGAGCGTCGCCGTCCCGACGACGTTAATCGTCGAACCGGAAACGACCGAGCCCGCCGTCGCTTTGTTGCTCGTCGCGGTAAGAGCGCCGCCGAATTCGACCGCGCCGGAAGCGAGAACCGCGCCCGTCGTCGATTCGTTGCTCGTCAGCGTCGCGTCGCCGGCAACGTTAACCGTCGAACCGGAAATAATCGCGCCGTCCGTCGCTTGGTTGCCCGTCGCGGCAAGGGTCGCGCCGAACGTAATCGCGTCGGTCGCCGTCAAAACGCCGGTCGTCGATTCGTTGCTTTCGAGCGTCGCCGCCCCGACGACGTTAATCGTCGAACCGGAAACGACCGAACCAGCCGTCGCCTTGTTGCCCGTCGCGTTGAGCGCGCCGCCGAATTCGACCGCGTCCGTCGCGAGAACCGCGCCGGTCGTCGATTCGTTGTTTTCGAAAATCGCCGCGCCGCCGACGTTGAAGCTCGTTCCGGCGATAATCGCGCCGTCCGTCGCGACGTTGTTCTTCGCGGTCAAATCGCCGCCGAAGGAAACCGCGCCTTGCGCCGAAATCGCGCCGCCGTTCTTATTGCCGACAAGCGTCGCCGAACCGCCGATAGCGACCGCGCCCGCCGACTCGATCGCGGCGTTCGCCGAATCGTTCGCTTCGAGGGTCAAATCGCCCTTGATTTCGACGATCTTCGCGACAAGCGCGCTCGTCGCCGACTTGGAACCGGTAATCGTCGCCGAACCGTCGACCGTCAAACCGCCGCCGATATAAAGCGCGGCGCCGTCGGTCGTCTCGTTGTTCTTCGCAACCAAATCGCCCGCGACGACAAGATCGTTTTCGGTGTAAAGCGCGCCGCCGTTGCCGGTCGCTTTATTGCCTTCGAACGAAACGGCCAAGGTCGATTCGCTCGCCGCGTCCGCCGCGAAGGTAATCGTCGCTTTCGGCCCGGCGTAAATCGCGCCGCCGTTCCCGTTCGTCGCTTGGTTGCCGACGAAGGAGACCGCGACAAAGGTCGCGTCGACGAGCGTGTAAACCGCGCCGCCGACTTCCGCGACGTTGTTCGTAAAGGTCGTGTTTTCGACCGCAAGCGTTCCGGCTTGCGCCGCGATCGCGCCGCCCGCGAAGGACGAGCCGCCGACGAACGACGCGTTCTTAACGACAAGTTCGCCCTTCGAGAAGATCGCGCCGCCGAATTCGGACGCGAAGTTGTTCTCGAACGAACCGCCGTCGACCGTCAACGTTCCGACGTTGTAGATCGCGCCGCCGAGACCGGTCGTCAATTCGCCGCCGGTCGGGGTTCCGGTCAGACGGACGTTGTTGTCCGCGAAGTCGACGTCGTTCAAGGTCAGTTCGCCGCGGTTGACGACCGCGCCGCCGACCGCGCCCGCGCCGCGCGTCGCCGTCAAGCGAGAAATCGTCGCGACCGCGCCTTCTTGGACGAGGAAGATTCCGGTCGAGTTCGCGCCGTCGAGCGTAACGTCGCGGTCTTCGCCGTCGATAACGACGACGTCGGCGATTTCGATCGGGCCGGTCGCCGCGTCGACGGTAATCGTCTTGCCTTGCATCGACTCGGCGAAAGTAACGGTCGTTTCGACCGCTTTCGTCAAGCGCGCGACGCCGTCGATCACTTGAATCTTCGAACCGTCGGCCAAGATCAGCTCGTCGCGGTAAATTTCGTTGCGGGTTTGCAACGTTCCCACCGAGAGGTTCGCGAATTCGAGCGAGCCGCCGTCGGCGTAAGAAACGACCGAACCGTTTTCAAAGGCAAACGCGCCGTCCGGGTATTCGTCGTTCTGCAGGTAGGTAAATTTAACGTTCGCGTATTCGAACGACGCGCCGTCGGTCAGGATAACCTTTTCGCCGTTCGGGAAGACCAACGTGCGGTACGAGTAGCGGTCGCCTTCGCTCGGGTTCAGGTTCGTGCCGTCGACAAACGAAACGTATTGATCCGTGTTGAGTTGGAGGTTCGCCGCCTCGCCGTCCGGGAAGGTAACTTCGCCGCTCGAAACGTCGGCGCGCTCGGCGCCTTCTTCCATCGAGTACGCGAAGTAACCGCCGTTGAGTTGCGCGCGGTAGTAAATCGGACGCCCGTTGAGGAGGAATTGATCGCCGTCTTGGAGGTCGACCAAAACGCCGTTCTTCTCGACGACGTCGACTTTCACCGTCAGCGAGCCGTTTTCGACCGTAACGATTTGACCGTCTTCGAGGACGTATTGCGTTCCGTCGGCGACCATAAAGATCGAGACGTATTCGTAAGCGCCCGCGTGCGCGATCGCTTCGCGAATCGAGGTCAAACCGTCGGTCGGATCGACGACGTCTTGTTCCGTCGTAACGACGGCGCTCGGCGCTTCGAAGACGTTGAACGTTCCGGCGTAGACGTTGTTGTTTTCGCCCGCGAAACCGTCTTCTTCGCCGTATTCGACCACTTTGCCGACGCCGTCGACGTCGAGCGTCAACGTAATCGAGTAACGACCGGCCGGGAGCGCGCCCAAATTGGCGGCCAACGACGCGGAACCGTTCGCGGCGATCCAATCGCTTTCGTTCAACCAATCGAAACGGTCGAAGGAAGACGCGTAGTAACGAATATCTTGCGTCGCGTTGTAGACGACTTCGCCCTTGTCGTTCGTTCCGACGAGCGTAATCGTGTAACCGAAGTTCGAGTAAACCGCCGCGTCGCCGATGTTTTGGACGTTAAAGTCGACGCAAACGTCTTGCCCGGCGACGAAGTAGTCGAGTTCGACCGCCGCGCCGTTTTCGAGTTTTTCCGTTTGCCAGTAATCGACCGACGAATCGACGAGATCGAGGTCCGGCGCGATAATCGCGGCGTACTCGAAGGCGCCCATATCGACCGACATAACGACGCCGCCGACCGTCAAACCGACGCGACGATCGTTTCCGGCGAAGTCGACGAGCGCGCCGCCGTCGAGCGCGTTCGAACCGTTGTTAATCGCCGGAGAAGTCGCGGACAGCGTGTAATCGCCGTTCGCCGCGTCGACGAATTGCGGGTCGACGCCAAGGAACGAACGGTAAGCCGCGTCGAGCCCGAACGCTTTGTCGCCGTATTGCGCGACATTGCCGAGGAGCGAGGAGCGGAGCGTCGTCGTCGCGCCTTCGACCGTGTAAAGGTCGAAGCCTTTCGCGGCGGCGTCGGTCGCTTTGTTTCCGGCGAGAATCGTATTGTCGACCGTCGCGGTTCCGGCGTTGTAGAGCCCGGCGCCGTCGGCGGCTTCGTTGTCGGCGATCGTCGCGTTCGTCAGCGTCGCGGTTCCGGCGTTGTAAATCGCGCCGCCGAGACCGGTCGCGACGTTCTTCGCGATCAAGGAGTTCGAAACGGAAAGGGTTCCGGTCGAGTAAATCGCGCCGCCTTTTTGCGCTTCCGAAGCGACGATTTCGACGCCGGTCAGTTTCAGACCGCCGGTCGAGTAGATCGCGCCGCCTTCCGAAGCGGAGTTCCCGACGAAACGCGTTCCGGCGACCGTCGCGACGTTTTCGTTGTAAATCGCGCCGCCCGCCGAGTTCGCGGAAGCGTCGACGAACGCGCCGCCGACGACCGTCGCGTTCCCAACGTTGTAAATCGCGCCGCCCGCGAACGAAGCGACGACGCTAACGAAATCGGAATCCGCGACGCGGAGCGTTCCGTTCGCGGCGTTGTAAATCGCGCCGCCGCTCAAGGCCGCCGTTCCGTCGAAAGTCGAGTTCGAAATATCGGCGGCGCCAACGTTGTAAAGGGCGCCGCCCATCGACGCGGTCGAGCCGCCGTTAAATTGCGTATTGTCGACGACAAGCGTTCCGACGTTATAAAGGACGCCGTTTCCGAACGAGCCGGTCGCGTCGAACGTCGAGTCTTGAATCGTCGCGGAACCGGCGTTGTAAATCGACGCGCCGTCGCGCGCGGAGTCGCCGGAGAAGGTCGAGTTCAAGACGCTCAACGTCGCGCCGGAAGCGTTGTAAATCGAGCCGCCGACGCCGCCCGCGAGCGTTTCGTTGCCGGAGAAGGAGACGGAGTCGACCGTCAGCGTTCCCTTGTTGTAAACGACGCCGCCGTCTTGCGAAGACGTCGAGTTCGCCAGTTTGAAGTTTTTGATTTCGACCGACGCGCCGGTTTCGACCGTGAAGAGGCGCGAGTTGACGCCTTGAATCGTCAAATCGAGAAGGTTGCCGTTCGGGTCGACGCAGTCGAGGGTAAAGGAGGTCGTCAGCGTCAGTTCGCCTTGGGTTAAGACGAAGGTTTGACCGTCGAGTTCCGCGTCGAAAACAACCGCGTTCGCTTCGCGGGAAACCTTTTGAACGATCGCGACGCCCGCTTTATAGGTGTAGGTTTCGCCTTCCCAAAGGATCGTCGAACCGGCGTCGATCTTGCCGGCGAGCCCTTCGCTCTTGAAGACGAACGCGTCGCGGCGAGCGTTGTACTCGACTTCGTAACCGTTGGCGAGCGTAACGACGACGCCGTCGGTCAAGTAGTAGCGGTAATCTCCGGAATCGACGTAAGCGCGTTCGACAAACGTGAGTTCGACGCCGTCGACGACGACTTTCGAACCTTCGGCCATCGGATATTCGACGGTCGTCGTAACGACGAAGACGCCCTTGGCCGCGTCGTAAACCGCGCTTTCGCCGTTGGCGAGCGTAACGGTCGAACCGTCCAAAACGACGGCGACGTCGTTCGTCGCGACGCGGCGGAAAACGCCGTTGACGACGGCGACTTCGGTTCCGTCGGCGAGGAAGAAGTTGCCCATCGCTTGGACTTGGTCGCGGTTGTAGCTCGTTTGCGAAACGCTCGTCCAAACGCCGTCGACCATTTCGACCGCGACGCCGTCGATTTCGCCCTTCGTTCCGTTCGGAACGGCGACCGCTTTATTATCCGCGTCGAAGTAAACGTCTTCGGCGTAAACGACCGTAACGACCGCTTCGCGATTCAACGTCGCTTCGGCGACGTCCGCGGCGGCGAAGGAGAAGTCGGCGCCGGTCCAAGCGCTCGCGGCTTCGTCCCATTGCGCGTCGACGTATTCGACGCCGGCGAGCGTAAAGGTCGCCTTGTCGCCGTTGGTCAGCGCGACGACGTTCCCTTCGGCGTCGACGTAAGCGCTTTGCTCGGCGTCCCAAACGATCGTTTCGGAAACCGTTTCGGTAAACGAGAACGATTCGCCCGGGTAAACGCGGTAGTCGGTCGTATTGTCGACGTAGAACTTGCCGCCCTTAACGGTATAGGTAACGCCGCCCGATTCGAAGGTCGCGCCTTCCGGCAGGGCGACTTCGCGGTAATAGAAGCTGCCCGCGTAAATTTCGACCGCTTCGCGGAGCGAAATCTCGCCGTCGTAAGCGTCGACGACGTCGGCGGTCGTCGTAACGACGATCGAATTGTTGACCGAAACCGGGGATTCGACGACGTCGAAATAAGACGACGTCAGGTAGAAGTTGTTCGTTTCGGAGTATTCGTCGAGCGCGGCGCCGGAGTCGAGTTGGTAACCGAAGACGTAGTAACCTTCTTCGTTTTGCGCTTCGAGCGCGCCGTTGGCGACGAAACCGTTAATAATGTCTTCGATCGAACCGAGCGCGACGTTCGTCAACGCGATAAAGCTGTTCGCGCCGTCGTATTCGACCGTTTGAACGTCGCCGGTCGCGAGGTTCGTGATCGTGATCGTCGCAACCGAGGAACCGTCGCCTCCCGGCATCGAAACGCCGTCGGCGAAGTCGACTTTAACGTTCAGGAGCGCGAGTTCGTTGTTCCCGATCTTCGAGTCGGCGAACATTTGTTGTTTCGTCGAGGTTTTCGGGTCGTACTTCCACATATAGACGGTCGTTTCAAAACCGTCTTTGATCGCGGCGCCTTGGTTGATGAACGACAGGTTCAAGAAGAGGTTTTCGTCGACGAGGAACGGCGCGATGGAACCGGTTTGGTCGTCTTCGGCGCGCGAAATCACAATGGAGCTTTCCCAATCGTTGACGACGCCGGAACCGGCGGCGCTCGGGACAAATTCCTTCAAGTCGGCTTTGCCGAGAACTTCGTAAGCGCCCGCGTCGACGGAATCGCCTTCGAAACGCGGTTGACCGGCGAGGTCGTCTTGGTAAAGCGCGGTGAAGAAGTAACGGTTTTGGCCCCAACCATCGTAGCCGTTCGAAACGCCGTTCCCGAAGTCGAGGTCGTTCGTCAAATTCGCGGAATTGCCGAGATCGACGGCGAGGGAGTCGCCTTGGAGACGGAGGTTCCAAGACTTCCAAAGTTCGCTCGACCAATCGGCGGCGTCGTAACCGCGGTAGCTGACGAACTTCGGATCGTAGGTCGTAACCGGCGAGGAAACGCTGCTGCCGCGCGAGGTTCCGATGAAGGAGGTTCCGCCGACGTTCGTCGAGTTCGTCCCGTTTTTGTACGCGGTGTAGTTCGAGTTGCGGGATTCGTCGCCGATAATCGAGTTTTCGGCGCGCGTCGTCTTACCCGATTGCGTGTAGACGTCGGCGCCGTAGGACGCTTCGTTTTCCGCGACGATCGTGTTGTAAAGGTTGACGCGACCGGCGTTTTGAATACCGCCGCCGGAGTAGTCCGCCGTGTTCCCGGCGACCGTAACGTTCACCAACGTCGCGACGGCGCCCGACTCGTTGTAGAGACCGCCGCCGACGGAGTTTTCTTCCGTAACGATATTCCCGACGATCGACGTGTTGACCAAGTAGAGCCAACCGTCGTGTTGCGCGCCGTCTTCGTATTCGCCGCCGGAGTTGTAAATACCGCCGCCCGCTTTTAACGCGCGGTTCCCGGCGATCACGCTGTCGCCGATGGTGAGCCAACCGTAGTTGTTGTAAATACCGCCGCCGTTGTTCGTTTGGCCGTTTTTACCGTAGGTTTCGCCCTTTTCTTTAGTGGCGTTGAGCGCGCCGTCGTTGACGGCGTTGCGCGTCGCGACGGACGTATAGCGTTCTTCGCCGACGAAATCGGCGAGCGTTCCGGCGGAAACCGTAACGTAGTATTGGCCGATCGCGCCGTAATTCGAGTAACCGTCGGTCGCGGGGTTGCCGCGTCCGGTCGTCGCAACGCGAACGAAGTAGGAGTCGCCCGCGATCAAGCCGGTCGCTTCGAAGTGCGCGAAGAGCGAGTCGGTCGGGTCGCAGGTATAAAGGAGTTTCCCGGCGTCGTCGTAAAGTTCGACGCGGAGGTCGAGGTTCGTGTAACCGAGGCTCGCGGCGTAACCGGCGGCGTTGGCGCGATCGTAATCGGCGCCGGAACCGACGACGTCGATCACATACGTCGAATCGGTCGCGACGAAGGAGAACATATCGACGTCGCCGGTGCGTTCGATCAAGCCGTCAGCGACGAAGTTGCCGGGACGAATGTACGATTCGCGAAGCGCGGCGGCGTTGGCGCGTTTGTCGGAGTAATCGTCGGCTTTGTAACCGAGGCGAGCGGCGATGTACGCGAGGTCGTCTTGCGTTTGCGTCGCGCCTTGGTATTCGCCCTTGCTCCATTGGGTCAACGCTTGGTAGTAGCCGACGCCCATAATCGGGGCCCAGCCGTTCGTCCCGCCGTAATATTCTTCGGCGTCTTTACCGTCGTGCGAGAGGTTAAGGGTGTGGCCGACTTCGTGCGAAATCGCTTCGGCGATCGACTTCGGCGAACCGAGGGAGTTCGGGAAGACGTAGCAGTCTTGTTTTTGCGTGCCGAACGAGTTCAAGTAGGCGACGCCGCCGCGATCGTTTCCGGTTCCGCCGACGACGACGCGAATCGCGTTCGTGGCCGCGTTGAAGACGTCTTGGTCGGTCGTAACGGTAACGTTAAACGGCGCGTAGTCTTCGGCGACGCGGAGGTAAATTTCGTTGATCGCTTCGAGTTCGGCGTCGTTGAAGGAGGTCGGGTCGCCGTCGAGGTCGTACGCCGGGTGCGCTTCGCCGCTCCAGCCCGGGCCGTCGATTCCGCCGAAATAGAGGTAAATAACGTTCGTCGTTTCCGCGACGCCGCCGGTGAAGGTGAAGCCGTAAAGCTCGACGGTCGTGTTGTCGACGTACATGACGCGGAATTTTTCGTTCGCGTCGATCGTAATGCCCGGACGGTCGTTTTCGGCGTCCCAAGCGGCGGTCGCGTCGAGAACGAAGCGTTTTTCGCTGAACGGTTGGTCGACGAGCGGACGCGAGAAAGTGAAGCGGAGCGTTTCGCGCAGGTCGAGCGTTTGACCGGAGAGGGACGCGTCGAAGGTCAGCGTGTTCCCCAAGTAACGCGAACCGTCTTCGAGGCGGCGACCGCTGTAAACGAACGCTTCTTGCCAGTTCAGTACGTTGTCGACGGCGGTCGCGTATTCGAGCGATTCGACGTCCATTTTTTCCGCGTCGATGTAGAAGTTTTCGTAACTTTCGTGCATCGACAGCGTGTATTGCCCCAAGGAGCCGTAGTCGGAATAACCGTTCGTCGCGTCGTTCCCTTGCCCGACGCCGGTAACGCTAATGTAATACGTCTTACCCGCTTCGAGTTCCGGCGTAACGAAGTGCGAGAAGGTCGTGAACGTGGAGTCGTCGACCGCTTGATAACCTTCTTTGAGGGAGCCGTCGGCGTTGTAGACCTTCTTGCCGAATTGGTCGACGACGTAATAATAGTAGTCGTCCGACAGAACGATCGATTCGCCGTAACCGAGCTTTTGAATCTTGCCGTCCATATCGAGAAGAACGATTTCGCCGTTCTCGTCGAGGAGTTCGACCTTGACGTTCAAGTTCGCGTAGTCGTAAGTCGAGGCGTAGTATTTCCCGGCGAAGACGGCGTTTTCGACGTCGCCGTGGCGGATGTAATTCCAGCTGAAGTCGTTGTCGATGAAACGATGGTCGGCCCCGGCGCCGGCGACGTCGACGACGTAGGTTCCGCCGTGCGAAACGAACGAGAACATGTCGTAGTCGTCGCGGTTTTCGATAACGCCGTCGACCACATACGTCCCGGCGGTCGGGTCGTAGTTATTAATGTCGATCGGGACGTAGTGATCGTCGAGTTTCCCCGCCATATCGATCGTGTCGCCGAAATCGTCGTTACGGAAACCGACTTTCGACGCGATAATGGCGACGTCGTCTTCGCGGTTCGTGGCGTTGACGTAGGAACCGTCGCTCCATTGCGTCATCGGCGCGTCGTAACCGGTCCCCATGATCGGCGCCCAGGTTCCGTTCCCGCCGTAGTATTCGTTGTGTTCGTAACCGTCGTGGCTCAGGCCCATCGCGTGCCCGATTTCGTGCGCGGCGGCTTCCGCGATGTTTTTCGCCGAGAGCCCGAGCGAGAACGGGTAGACGTAGTTGTCTTGCTTGCTCGTCCCGAAGCAGCCGACGTAAGAAAGGCCGCCCGCCGACGAGCTGTAACCGCCGATAACGCAGCGAACGCCGTTCGTCGCGTTCGCCCAAACGTTCGGGTCGGTCGTAACGTTGACGTTGAACGGCGCGTAGTCTTCCGCGACGCGAGCCCAAACTTCTTGAATCATTTTCAGTTCGGAAACGCCGTACCCCGCCGACCCGTCGAGGTCGAGCGCCGGGTGCGCGAGGCCGTCCCAACCGGTTTCGCCGACGCCGCCGAAGTAGAGGTAAATAACGTTTTCGGTGTTGCCCGGCATACTTTCGAGCGAGAACGTTCCTTCTTCGGTAATCGTCGTTTCATGCAGCTTCGCGTTGTATTGTTGCAACCACGAGAAGCCGACGATTTCCGACGTGTACGTGGTGTTTTGGCTGTTTTGGTACGTTCCGAAGTACGAGAACCCTTCCGGCAACGTGCGCGCGCCTTGGACGGCGCCTTGGTCGTTAAGATAGGTGTACGGCGAAACGGCCAGACGCCACGAAGAGCCGGAGCGTTCGAGCAAATACGTATTGTACGTGTTCGCCGAACCGTCGCCCGAGTTTTCGTCGCGATAGTGCGTCATCGTGTTCGTGATCGGATCCGAGTAGTTCGGATGATCGTAATGATTGTCCGTAACTTCGTACTGGACGGTCGTTTTCGTCGGGTTCGAGCAGATAAGCCCGACGTAGTCCGCGGCGTTGTTCGACGTCCAACCGTAAGTTTGCACCGTGTTCGGATTGTAGTAGTATCCCCAAACGGAGACGTATTCGCGCCAACGGTTGCCGTGGTTGTCGGTCGTAACGACTTCGATCGTAACGGCGTTGCCGTCGCGAAGAGCGCGGAGCATATCGTCGATCATCGCGTCGCTCGACGGGACGTAACCGCCGACCTTCGAGAAGTCGATATCCATGAAGAACCCGCCGCCCTCGACCGTGTTCGTCAGGTGCGAGAGGTTCGAGCCCATGCAGTCTTCGTCGTTCCCGGAGAAGAGGTAGTCGAGGATTTTACCGCAGGTGATCGTGTTGTCGCGCGCGTCGCCGGCGCCGGTATTAATGAAACCGGTGCGGAGGTATTCGGCGACCGCGTCTTCGACCGATTCGAACGTAACGACCGTTCCGTCCGGTTGCGTCATCGTCGTGGAGAACCCTGCTTGTTGCGCCCAACCGGTGTACGCCATCATGTTCGCGACGGTGCCGACCCACCCGGCGGCGCCCTTCGAGTCGGCGTCGTAGATTTGCCCGGAACCGACGACGCGATATTCGGACGGATTGTAGCCGAAATAGTGGTATTGTTCGCGAAGCGTCGCGTGAACGCGGTTGCGAACTTGGTTGTAATCGCCGGTTACCGTTTCGACGCGCAGTTCGCTCGTATTGGTAATATTCGAGACGCCGTATTCCGCCGCTTGCTCTTCGGTCATCGCGGAGTCGACGAGGTACGAGGTTTTCGCGACGCCGTTTTCGTCGAGCGTCGTCGCTTGGTCGACCATTACGAGGGAGGTCGAGAGTTTGACGTTCGCGTCCGGCGATTCGACGATCGCTTGACCGGCGTAGTTCGTCGAGTAGTTGTAGAGAACCGCGCCGCCGAGTTTGACGTCGCCGTTCAGGACGGTGAAGGCGTTGACGTCGTTCGTTTCGATCGTCAGCGCTTGCTCGCCGGTTCCGAGAATCGTCAGCGAACCGTATTTTTCGGAGTCGATATTGACGTTAATCGCGGTCGATTCGAGGTCGACGACGTAATCGTCGGCGGTCGTCCGGAGAAGAATCAAATCGTCGGCGGTCGTGCGAGCGGCCAAGTCGACGGCGTTTTGCAACGCGGCGGCGTTCAGGTCGGTCAACTCGATCACGTTGATTTGCGACAGCGAACTCGGGAGTTCAAGGTCGGCGTAAGCGGCGCGAATATCGTCGTATTCGGAATTCCCGATCGGATTGACCGACAGGAGCTGACGCTCTTCCAAGTTTTCCATCCCAAGTTTGCGAGGACTCAGCGACCCCGCGACGCCCTCGCGGCGTTTCCCCTCGTCGCTTTTGCGGCCGCGAAAGACTTTCTTTTCTTGGTTGCCGTTCGACCGCGATTCGTCGCTCAATCGATTGAATAAACGCATCTTCTTCTCCTGGACAATGTATATAACGTTTACGCGTCGCGCAGGGACGCTTTTCGGTCGTTTCGCGGACGGACAAGCGCAAAACTTCCGAACGTCTTCCTAAATTTTCCGTCGCGTCCGAATCCGACGTCGCGAAGCCTTTTCGCGCGAACCGCCCCCTGACGCGTCAAGAGGCGGGCCGCTGAAATCGGCGAACCAGCCGTCTCGCTCGTCGCCGCTCGGAAAGGCCCCTCGTCGTCGGACGACTCAAGGGGAATCCAACCGCGGTTCGGAAAGACGCTCAAACGGAAAAACGCGAATGTCGCTTATTATTTGGGAATCTCGCAAAACGAGCTTCTTAGTCGTTATCGACGCGGAAGTCGGCCGACGTTCGATAAACCGAGCGGCGACGCGCAAACGTCTTCTTCGTTTCGCGCCGTTTTTTCACTCCAGTTTACCTAACCCGCGTCTCTTTACAGTTCCCAAAATAAAAACGGATATTCCGGACTCTACACTAGTTTACCCGAAATTGTCAAATTTTACAACCAAAAAGACGCTTTTTTCAAAATTTTTCACAACTTTTCCTCCGCTTTTGCCGAATATAGTTTTCCAATTATCGCCTTCAAAAGGCTTAATCGGATTGTCAAAAAAAGAGCGGTAAGGCAAGAGAGAAAAACGGCGTTATTTAGCAAAAATAGGCAAAATACAACCGCGTTAAAAATTTGCTCGAAAACGCGATTTTTCTTTTAAAAAACCAATAAAAAAACGAACGAACGTCGAAAATTTTATTTCAACGTTCGTTCGTTAATAACAAAATCGCTTCCGAAACGCTTTATCGCGGATTATTTTTCTTCGCGAAACGAAAACTCCGTCTCAAACCAACCGTCTTGCGCGCGCATTGAAATCGGCTTCAAATACCCCAAGGTTTCGTTCGTTCCCCAATCGACGATCGGCAATTCGTCGACGACGTATTCGTCGAGAACGACGTCGTCGAGCAAATTCAAAACGACGCTGCGAAACGCTTGGAAACGAGCCGGAATCGGCGCCGTTTCGTCGAGCCCGAGCGGAATCGCGTCGATCGACTCGCGACGGAAGGAAAAGCGCCCGTTTTCTTGCTCGACGCGGTACGCGAACCGAATTTCCAGCCCGCGCCAAACTCGCCCGCCGCGCTCGAACGAATCGAAACGAAGCCGAGTAACGATCTTATCGTCGGCGAAGCGCACCGAAAAAGGTCGGTCTTGCGCGAACTGATAGACGAGCTTTTCGTCCGGAGCGTCGCGCTTTTCGCCCTCGGCTTTTTTATTCGCTTGGTAACGCTTTAAAAATTCGTTCGCGTCGACGGGATCGACGCCCGGAAAGCGCGCGAGCAACGCTTCGCCCATATCGCCGCCGCCGTTGAACGCCAAACCGGCGAGAGCGACGAACGCGACGTTGTTCGGCGCGCTCTGATGCGCTCGCAACGTAACGGCGCCGCGAACGTTCTCCGAAACGCGTTCGCGCTCGACGGAACTCGAATACCGTTTAAGTCG
>JAZQAP010000074.1:0-2155 GCA_045545275.1 Thermoguttaceae bacterium
GTTGCGTCGTTTGCTTCGACTGCTTGCCGACTTGCCGCCAAGGCGCGCTTTCGTTCGACTCGAACCGCAAGGGCCAAGTCGCCCCGAACGACGCCGCTCCGCAAAACGCCGCGCAATCGGACGTCCGCCCGCTCGACGCCCTCCTTTCGCCGCGCGAATCGGAACGCGTTCGCCGCGAAATCGCGTCGTTCGACCGCGGCAAACGCGATTTCATCGCCCTCGGCGTCGCCGCGACGACGGTCGCCGTCGCCCGCTCGGTCTTCGGCGCCGACGAAACGCCCGCGTCCAACGCCGCCGACTCGGCCCAACCCGCCGATTCAGCAAACTCGGCCAAGTCGCCCGAAACCGCCGAATCTTCCGCCCTCGACAAACCGGCGGATTACGGTCAAACGCCCTTCAAGCGCGAACACCCGATCGCGCCGCCGGGAGCCGTTTCGTTCGAACACTTCAACAAACATTGCGTCGGTTGCTGGCTTTGCGTCGCGAAGTGCCCGCAAAAAGTCTTGAAACCGGCGACGCTCGAATACGGTCTTCGCGGTTTCATGCAACCGCGCGTCGTCTTTTCGCTCGAGCATTTCTGCAACTTCGACTGCGTCGTTTGCGGCGAGGTTTGCCCGGCGGGCGCGATTCTTCCGCTCAAAATGGAGGAAAAGCACCTAACGCAAATGGGGCGCGTCGTCTTCATCAAGGAAAATTGCGTCGTTTACGCAAGAAACGAAAACTGCGGCGCTTGTTCCGAACACTGCCCGACGCAAGCGGTGAAGATGGTTCCCTACGGCGACCCGGAAGTCGGCTTGACGATCCCCGAAACAAACGTCGATCTTTGCGTCGGTTGCGGCGCCTGCGAGTCGATTTGCCCGGCGCTTCCGCACTTGGCGATTTACATCGACGGCAATCCGGTTCAATTGAAAGCAAAACCGGTTCCGAAAGAAGAAGTTCAAGAAGTCGAACTCGACGATTTTGGCTTCTGAGCTCGGCGTTCCTTTATTTTAACGAGCGGATTGGGCGTCAAAACCGTTCCAATCCGCTTATTTCAACCAAAAACCGTTCGAACGCTCGCTTCGTTTTTCCGAAATTCGCGTTCGAACGGTTTTTGCACGCCAATTTCGGCGCTCAATTCTAATTTTCGTCCTAGACAAATTATTCGTTCGTTTTATCTTCCCCGACAACGCAAATACCGCGCCGTTCCTCCAACGGAAACCGCCCGTAATCCGGAAAAGCCGTAACGCATTTCAAGCCATCGTCGACGCGTTCGGCGACGACGCGAATCGGCACTCCAAACCGTTCTTCGACGCAAACGTATCGCGGCGCCCGCTCGCGCGTTTCGTCGGAATCTTGCAAGAACCAACGCGAATTTGAGTCGGCGAGAATATCGGACACCTCGTACATAAATCGTTCGCCGGTCCAGAAATCGGGAATTTGCGTCTTTCCGAACTTCGCGGCGTCCGGATTCGCGTGTCCGCCCGCCCATCCGCGAACGCTCGCGGTCGTCTCGTTCGCGGTTTCCGGCGCCCGAACGGTTCGCGTAATCGGCGCGCCCGTTAAAATATGCCGCGTTCGTTCTTCGTCGACAAGATTCGTCCCGCGCCGCACGGCGTTCAACTCGAGCTGTTCGCGAACGTAATCGAACCGCGCCCGACGCTCTTCAAAGAAGTCGGGCGTCGAAATAATCGGGTGAAATTGTTTGTCGAAGAGATTCCAAAAAAGTCGCTCGTTCGCCGCCGCGTTTGCGTTATCGCCTTCCGACATAGCCGCTTCGAGCCGCCGCCGTTCCGCGACCGCCCGTTTCGCCTCCTTTCCGCAAAATCTTTCGATACGTCGTTTACAATTAGACGCGCCGACCGCCGAGAAGTTCTCGCGCCGACGCCCTCAATCTCCGCGACCGCCAAGAAACGCCCTTAGGCGCGTCGAAATCTTCCGCCGCGCCTAAACGTTTTCCAAGCATTATTTTCGTCAAAACCGTTAAATTCGTCCAAAACCGACGAGACGACGCGCTTTGTCGTATGTCTCTTCGGCAATCTGGCGAGCGTAATCGCGCCCGCGGTCGAGCGTTTCGTCGACGAGCCCCGACTTCATCGTTTCGGCGAATTTGTCTTGCAACTCGGCCAAGAACGCGCAAACGACTTCGGCGACCTCCTTCTTCAAATCGCCAAGT
>JAZQAP010000075.1:0-2038 GCA_045545275.1 Thermoguttaceae bacterium
GCCGACGGAGTTGGAAATCGGTTCCGGCAAGGGCCTTTTCATCGCGGCGGCGACGAAGCGTTCGCCGGAGCGCAACTTCATCGGCGTCGAGCTGGCTTATCGTTACGCGCTGACGTCGGCGTCGCGCTTGGCGAAGCAAAACGCGACGAACGGCGTGATGTTTTCGGCGGACGCGGCGCGGGTGTTGCGCGACATTATTCCGCTGAATTCGCTCGTCGGCGCGCATATTTACTTCCCGGACCCTTGGTGGAAGAAGGCGCACCGCAAACGCCGCATCGTTCGCCCGGACGTGATCCAAACGATCGAAGAACGCTTGGTCGTCGGCGGCAAACTCCATTTTTGGACCGACGTCGAAGAGTATTTTAAGAGCGGCGTCGAAACGATTAAGCTCTCGTCGAACTTGGCCGGGCCGTTCGACGTTCCGGAGCGCAAGGCCGAGGGCGATCTCGACTATTTGACGCACTTCGAACGCCGAACGCGCCTCAACGAAGCGCCGGTTTATCGGTCGTATTTCGTGAAAAGAATCGGCTGAACGCGAATTAACGTCGACGGTTTTCTAGCGGAACGGCAGGGGAACCGTCGACGAACT
This sequence comes from Thermoguttaceae bacterium, assembly GCA_045545275.1. GTDB lineage: Bacteria > Planctomycetota > Planctomycetia > Pirellulales > Thermoguttaceae > RUG369. Next base: position 590 of record JAZQAP010000075.1, read on the forward strand.
TTTCTAAATTCTCTAATTTGCCGCGTTTAACGGGCGGCGCGATAAAAGACGGCGACTTCGACGATTACGCCGTTGAAATTTTTCTTTTTTTAAGGTGAAATTGTTAAAAAAGTTTTTTGTTTTCTTGACATTATTTTCTTGACGTTTTATAATGTAAGAGCGGCGCGTTGTAGCGCTCGTTAGATAAGAAGCAAAATTGCCGAAAAAACAGTTTTTCGGCGCGATTTAATACTATTTTAAGATTAAAGGAACAACGTAATGTCGAAATTTGGTAAAATGGGGGGGGGGGGCAAACTTAACGGTTTCACTCTCGTCGAACTGTTGGTCGTTATCGCGATCATCGGCATCTTGATCGGGCTTCTTCTCCCGGCGGTTCAAGCGGCTCGCGAAGCGGCGCGCCGTATGCAATGCACGAACCACTTGAAACAAGTCGGCTTGGCGCTCCAAAACTATCACGACGCTTACAACGCGCTCCCGACGATGTCGCCGTTCTCGGGGGGCGGTTGGAATAAATATGCGGCTTATAGCGTTACGATTCCGCTCCTTCCGTTTATGGAAGAAAGCGCGCGTTACGACCGTATTATGGATCTCGACAAAAAAAGACGCGACGGTGCGCTCGACCAATGGAGCGGCTTTTTCGCGCAGGACGTCTACCAAAACCCGATCACGACGATCATTTGCCCGTCCGAACCGAACGGGATGCAACCGTCGACGCACTCCAGCAACGCTCGCGTCAACGTGATGTACTCCCTCGGCGACGGCACGAGCAAACTTGACGCGCCGTACAACCACCCGAACTATATCAACGTTTCGACGAAAAAATGCCACACGCGCGGTCTCTTCCACCAAGAACACTGGAAGACCTACGCCGCTTGCACCGACGGCACGTCGAACACCGTCGCGGTCAGCGAATCGGCCAGCGCGCCGGAAGGCTATTGGTCGACCGCGGTTAAGGGCGGTTCCGCCTCCGTTTCCTCCTTCTACACCGGCGACCTCGACTGCCACCCGGACGTCTGCATGAACAACGCCCGCAAAGCCGACGACCCGACGCAATTGGTCTCCGGTTGCGACACTTGGCGCGGCAACTTCTATCAAGACGGTCGCGCTTGGAACGGTTTCCACACCGTTCTTCCGCCGAACGCGCCGAGTTGCCAAGCGTCGAGCAACGGTTACTGGGGCGCCATTTTCCCGGCGAACAGCTACCACTCCGGCGGCGTTAACTGCGCGATGGCCGACGGTTCCGTCCGCTTCGTCAGCGAAACGATCGACTGCGGCGAGCTGAGCGCGACCTCGACGCAATGCACCGGCAAGAGCCCTTACGGCGTTTGGGGCGCGATGGGCACCCCGTCCGGCGGCGAAACCGAAACGATGTGATTTTAGCGTTTAACGAAAATTTGACGACGTTTCGGCGAGCGGCGCGGCGTTGAGAGCGCGACGAGCGTTCCGACC
>JAZQAP010000076.1:0-1925 GCA_045545275.1 Thermoguttaceae bacterium
CGTAAACGCGACCTTCTTTTCTTTCGCGAACGCGATCAACGCCGGAAAGTCTTTTTCGCCGATCGCGACGTTTTCCGTCTTCGCTTCCGTCGCCGTTCCGGCGTTCCCCGGCGCGACATAGACTTTGCTAACTTTCGGACTTTGCGCTAATTTCCAAGCCAACGCGTGTTCGCGTCCGCCGCTTCCGACGACCAAAATTTGCATTCTTGTTTCCTTATCGATAAATATTTTCACCCGCGCTCGGTCGCGCCGCTTCGCCAAACTCCGACGACGCTCCCGCTCGGCGGCGCGACGTTCGAAATCGCTCGGCTAGCCGCGCGCCCTACGCGTCGATTATAATCGTTTTTCGCTCGTTTGAAAACGGGCCGCGCCCGAAAAAAATCGAGTTTTAGGCGCTTTTTTCCGTCGTTTTTTTTATAATACGTCAACCGCGGTTAAAGAACGCCGAAATCTCCGGCCAAAACGACCAAAGAATCGTAAACGGCCCGAAAACGAAGAGCCAATAGGCAAAATAGTGAAGTTTTCCGGCCTTAAGCCAACGCATCAAATAAATCAACGCGACCAAACCGACGCCGAAACTGACCGCCGCGCCCAACAGATAAAGCGTCAACAACGGATCGTTTTGCAAATCGAGCAACTTTCCGGCTTCCTTGTACTCGCCGATCATATCGATAATTTCAAGGAGCGCGCCGCCGGCGACCACCGGAATCGACAACAGGAAGGAATACGTCGCCGCCGTTTCTCGGGAAAGTTTGCGCAAAACGCCCGCCGCGATCGTCGAACCGCTCCGCGAAATCCCGGGCAAAACCGCGCAACCTTGGATAAAACCGATGAAAAACGCGTCGAACCAAGAGGTTTGTTCGAGCGTTTTGCCGTCGGTGAACGCGTTCGCTTCGCCCTCTTCCTCCGCTCGCAAGCGTTCGACTTCTTCGAGGTATTCGTCTTGCGCCGACTTTTTCTTGCCGCGCACCAAGGTCATTAAGAGAACGCCGGTAATAATGAAGCAGAAACCGGCGACTTTCGGACTGTCCAAAAGCGGGTCGGCGAACTTTTTCATCGCCAAACCGATCGCGACCGTCGGAATCGTCCCGACGACGATCAGCCCCAACGTCCGCGGCGTTTTGCAAAACGCTTCGTAAATTTGCCGCCAAAAATAAATCAAGACCGCGCCCAACGTTCCGGCGTGAAGCAAAATGTTCAGCGTGAACATTTTCTCTTCGTCGAAAACCGCCGAATCTTTAAACAGAATATTCCCCAAAACGGTCAGGTGCCCGGAAGAGCTGATCGGAAGAAATTCGCCGATTCCCTGCACGACCGCTAAAAATAAAATTTTAATCGCGTCCAAGTCCATATGCGCTCAACTCCTTCGACGTCGTTTCGCCGCCCTTTTTGCCCTAAACGTCCGCGCTCGCCCTGTTTTTTATTCAAGCGAGCCAACGCCGACGTCTTCTCATAGAATCGACCAACCGCGACGCCGAACTTGCGCCGTTTTCGTCAACTTTTTCTCTTGCCCCGCCGCGTCGTCGCCGTCGTTCGAGTAAAAAACCCGTTTCCGTCTTAGAAAACGGAAACGGGTTCTCAATTACGTTCGACGCTCGCTCGCGTCAACCGCCGCGAATCAGTTGCTCTTCGGCGCGCGCGGACGGAAGTAGTAGTCGCTCGTTTTCCCTTCCGAGACCGGCGCGGGTTCGGCTTCCGGATTGAACGTCGGGGCGACAATGCCCGGGGAACGCGGCGCCGGTTCGTCGGTTCCGGTGTAAATCGGCGCGACCGGGGTATCGGAAACCGTCGTCGCGGGAACGCCGTTTTCAAGCGGGGAAACGCCGCCGGGTTCCTTAAACCGAGTAACTTGCGCCGCTTTCTTGTAACCGACGCGAACGAGGAAATCGCTCAACGTCATCGTGCGAACAAGTCGGAGGCCAAGC
>JAZQAP010000077.1:0-2364 GCA_045545275.1 Thermoguttaceae bacterium
CGTTTTTCCGGACGTCCGGAACGTTCGGCGTTCGCGAAACGATCGTTCGTCGCCGTTCGTTGGCGCGGCGTTGGGAAACGGTCGAAACGTCGTTCGGCCCGATTCGCGTTAAAGTCGGCGCGACGCTCGACGGCGAAGCGCTGACCGCGGCGCCGGAGTTTGCCGACGTCGACGAAGCGGCGCGAAAAGCCGGCGTTCCGTTCGACCGCGTTTATCGGGAGGCGGCGTCGCGTTGCGATTTTTGAATGTTTGAAAAACGAACGGTCGATTAGGCGCGTCGTTTTTCCTTATCGAACGAAAACGACGGCGGAACGGAACCTCGTTCGCCCCCTTTTCCTTGTTGTTACGAAGCTTACGGCGCGCTCGACGGAACGCGTTAGAATAAAGAGGCGCAAATGGATTACCCGCGAGAAGAAAACGCTTGTCTCGAAACCGGCGCGGCGCGTCCCGTTGTCGACGCCGTTGAAGTCGATGAAATAGATAAAACCGGCAAAACCGGCGAGGACGCCGTCGTCTTCGACCCGGTTCATCCGCCCCTTCGCGTCGTCGGCGCGCGGGCGCACAACTTGAAAAACGTCGACGTCGACGTCCCTTGGAACCGCCTCACCGCGTTGACCGGGCCGAGCGGGAGCGGGAAAAGTTCGTTGGCGTTCGACACGATTTACGCCGAGGGACAGCGGCAGTACATCGAAAGTCTCTCGATTTATTCGCGTCAATTTTTGCATCAGCTCGAGCGACCCGACGTCGACTCGGTTTCCGGGCTCCAACCGACGATCGCGCTCGATCAGCGTTCGAGCGCGCCCAATCCTCGCAGCACCGTCGCGACGGTTACCGAAATTTACGACTTTTTGCGCCTTCTTTACGCTCGAGTCGGCGTCGCGCACTGTTATCGTTGCGGGCGTCCGATTCGACGTCAAACGGTCGAGCGGATGTCGGAAGAGATTCTGCGCTTCGCTCCGAACACGCGTTTTATGCTCTTGGCGCCGGTCGTTCGCGGGAAAAAAGGAGCGCACAAAGACGTTTTCCGGCGGCTCGTCAAGACCGGGTTCACTCGGGCGCGCGTCGACGGAGCGTTGATCGAAATCGCGTCGGCGCCGGAACTCGACCCGAAAAAAGCGCATACGATCGAGGCGATCGTCGACCGTTTGATTTTGCGCGACGGAATCGAAACGCGTTTGCTCGAATCGTTGAAGTTGGCGTTGCAGTTGAGCGAAGGGCTCGTCTGTTGCCTTTACGAGAAGGAGCGCGTTACGACGGCCGAAGGAAAGACGCGCAGCGTTTGGAAAGACGTTCTCTTTAGTTCCCTCTATTCTTGTCCGAAATGCGGCGTCGGGTATATGGAGTTGGAACCGCGCACTTTTAGCTTCAATAGTCCTTACGGCGCCTGTCCGACTTGCCAAGGCATCGGCAAGGTCGAAGCGTTCGATCCGGACGCGCTCGTTTCGAACCCGGACGTTTCGTTGGCCGACGGCGCGCTCGCGCTCGGCAAGGGCTTGGCGACGGCGACGCAACGGAAGTTGCAAGCGTTGACGGCGGAGTTTGCGCGGGTCGCGCCGGAAGCCGCCGCGTCGCCGCTCGGAACTTGGGACGAGAAGACGCGCAAACTCTTCTTTTACGGCGAAGCGCGCGAAGAAACGCAAGCCTTTTTAAACGCCGTCGCTTCCGAAATCGACGACGAGGCGGAGGACGAATCGGCAAAAAGAGGCGAGAGCGACCGCGAAAAACGGGAAAAGGGCGCGATTTCGAGCCGACTTTTGAATCCCGAGCGAGAATCGTTGATTCTTGAAGAGGATCGCGCGCTTTTGTCGTTGATGAGCGGCGCCGACGCGGAGTCCGAAAGCGCCGACGTCGAAACCGCCGCGTCGAGCGAAAAAAACAAAGAGAACGTCGACGGCGAGACGACGAACGCCGAAGTCGCTAGCGCGAACGAAGCGGCGCCTTTCGTCGGATTGATTCCAACGCTCGACGCGGCGTTCGCGGCGGCGAAAAGCAAACGGGAACGCGATTATTTGGCGACGTTCCGCGGCGAAGTCGTTTGTCCCGACTGCGGCGGCGCTCGGGTGCGTTTGGAGGCGCGGTCGACGACGGTCGACGGGAAAAAAATTCACGAGGCGACCGCCGCGACGGTCGACGAAGCGCTCGAATGGTTCCGAAGTTTGACGTTCAAGCCGGTCGAGCAAGAAATCGCGACGCCGATCGTCGAGCAGATTCTCGAGCGGTTGGAGGCGATGCATCGGCTGGGGCTCGATTATTTGACGCCGGACCGAGCGGCGGACACTTTGAGCGGCGGCGAATTGCACCGCGTGCGGTTGACGACCGGCCTTGGAAGCGGGTTGTCGGGCGTTTGTTATATTTTGGACGAAC
>JAZQAP010000078.1:0-2147 GCA_045545275.1 Thermoguttaceae bacterium
CACCGGCTCGACTCGGCGGTCGCGTTTTTGGCCGCGGCGAGCGGAACGTTTTCGCGAACGCCCGACTTCGCCGGAAAACGCGGCGTCGTCGTCGCGGAGCCGAATTTCGGGACGACGTCGTCGATGTTGGTGTCGCTGACCGAGCGGACGCAAAAGTCGATCATGCAGTTTGCGAACGGGTCGCCGAACGAAAAGCCTTACGAAGACGTTTCGGCGCTTTTGCGGCAAGTTCTTTCGACCGACCGCGCTTCGCAAAAAAAGGCGAAAGCGAAACCGCGTCCGGAGGGGCCGACCGACGAAATTGTCGAACGCGAACCGCTCGACCAACCGAGTTGACGGCGGCGAACGGGCGGTCGGCGACGGTCGCTTTGCCGTTAATACTATAGCGCGTCGACTTCTTGAAACAGCGGGGCCGTCCGAAAACCGTTGAGAGGCGTCCTCGACGATCTGCGCGTCAACGCCGAAGCGGCGCTTCGGCGCGTGGCTCGCCTTTGCGTCCGTTTGACGGCGCGCCGTCGAACGTTGCGGAATTCGGCCGGCGTATCGCCGCGATTCGTTTTTTCGCGTCGGCGAGGGAATATCGGTCGTTTCTTGTTTGCTCCGCCGAAAACATTAAGGCGAACTTCAATTTAAGTCGCTTGAAGTCGAGACTTCGAAGAAGTTCTCGACCGGCGGTTGGGTCGCCGACGTTCCCAAGCGAAAACTTTAGCGCGACCGGAGTCGTCGGCTCGGCGACGATCGCGCGGATTTTGGTTGCGCGACCGCCTTCGTCCGACCGATCTCCAGCGACCTGTTTTTTTAGAGCCTCGACGCGTTCTGACTTGCTTTTTTACGAACGCCGAATCCAACGACAAAACCGAAAAGCGGGCCGCTAATAAATTCTTTGTCTACAATAGTTTCCGACGCCTGCAACAAAAAGCCGTTCTCGATCTAGCGTCGAAAGCGACGATAAATCGATAGTCGGCGTTCCCAATCTCTAGCGTCGAGACGACGCGCGCCGTTTGCCGGCGTTCGTAACAGCGTAAACATTGCGTTTTAAACGTTTAGACAACCGACGCGAACCTTTTCGCAAGCCTCCGGCGGCGACTCGATTTTTTATTTTACTTATCCGCAAGTCTTATAAGTAAGCGTATTACAGCATTTCTGCAACGCTTGCGCAAGGGAGACCGCGAAGTGTCAACGCGATCGTGAAATTTCAGATTACAGACTCCTAAAAAAAATCCGCAGGCGATCGTGCGACCAAAATAGAATCCGCGCGATTGTTGTTGCCGTGCCGACGACGGCAGCCGCCTTAAGCTCTCGCTTGGTAATGTTGGCGACGCGCCCGTCGCTTGAAAACTGCTTGCAAATCTCAACGCAAACGAGTTAAATCAAAATTTGTCTTGACGGCTCGCGTCTACGAAGGCGGCGAAACCCGCTAAACGGCTCGCGACGGTCTAAAAACGTTTAGCGAGTTCCGGCGTCTTTTTGCGCTTCCTTTATTTGCTCCTGCAAGTCGGGAAAGGAAGAGTGGAACACTCTAAATCTCCTATTGAAACCTGCGCAGAAGAGGTTTCAAATACGCCGGCGTCCGTTATACATAAAGTCGTATCGCGATGCTCAGAATACAACAACGTCCGATAATGTTTATTATGTTCGGTTGACGCGCCGAACGCAAAAACGCGCTAAATATCGGCGTGCTTTAGCGTTAAGTTGTAATCGTCGCGCGGCGTCTGGGAGTCGCGCAAAGTAACGGCGGCGAACGTCGTTGTTCGCGGTCGTTTGACAAAGAATTCGGAACCCGTATCAAAAAACGGCGCAAAAACCCCTTGTTTTTCGAAAGCGGTTCCTAAATCAATAATACAAGTCGAGCGTTACTTAGCGCGCCTTGTATTATAAGCGGAGCTAATACTAACCGCCCTTCCCCGCGCCGTTGGCGTCCGGGTTGGCGCGGCGGCGGAAAAGCGGATGCATGTTACACTGGGCGACTTCAAACCGAACCATCCCGGCGGACATATCGGAGCGCAATTAAAAGATGTGTGAGAAAATTACGGTTTCCCCGCTGGGGAAGACATGGATTTTGGACTTAGACGGCACCATTGTTAAACACAATGGTTATAAAATTGACGGAGTTGACACGCTGCTGGATGGCGCCACAAGTCGGATCG
>JAZQAP010000079.1:0-3091 GCA_045545275.1 Thermoguttaceae bacterium
GCCGGAGTCGCGACCGGAGCCGGAGTCGCCGGGGTCAACGCTTGAACGGAACGGATGCCGGTCGCCGGTTCGGCGTATTGGATCGCCGGAGCGGCTTCGACGTAAGCGGCGCCCGCCGCGACGGTCATCGTTTCGGAGACGGAACGGACTTTCGGAATACGACGAACGAAGTTCGCGATTTCCGCTTTTTCGGCTTCCGAACCGACTTCGCCGCGAAGGCGAACTTTGCCTTCTTGATAGGCGACTTCAATGTTGTATTGCGGGTATTGTTGCGTCAAACGTTGCGCGATTTTGTTGGCTTCTTCTTGGTTGCCGGCTTGAACGCTCGAAACGCCGAGAGCGATAACTAAGCCGAAAAACACCGGTACGAACAAACGTCGCATGCCTTTTCCTCCTGCCAAGATCTTGTGTCGATCGTTTGGAACGCTTGTTCTCCAACCGACGTTCGTCGTTCGTTGCGACCGGGGGCCGAGCGTCGAGGCGTTCGTCGCGCGTCCTGCGGCGAACGAACGACTTGAAACGACGCGACGGGCTCGATCGCCGTCCGACCGAACGATACGTTTGCGTGATCTCGGATTTTCGTGTGGTTGCGGTTAATGAAACTTTTTTTGTCGCCGACGTTCGACGCTTTTTCGACGCGACCGAGAAAAATTATTCCGCGCGTCCCGACGGGGCGCGATAAAAACTCGGCGAACGAAAAACGTTGAAAATCGTCGGTATCTCGTCGTTGCGCGACGCGTCGGCAAACCGACGTTTCGCGTTTTTTCCTCGACTCGACGTTCGCCGCGAAAACGAGCGCTCGAAGCGAAAAATCGGCGAAGGAAACGGAAAACGCCGCCGACTCGACCGTCGACGCGACGACGACTCGGCTTCCGCTCGTCGAGCGGGGGAATCGTCGCGCCGTCGTGAAGCGAAGTCCCGACGTCGGCGCTGAAAGGTTTATCGTAAATTTGCGGAAAAGGGTTCAGTTATTTTTGCAAAAATGCAAAAATTTTGCCTTAACCGCTTTTTGCAAACCTCCGAACCGCGTCCGGCGACGGGCGCGATTCATTTTCTTTATTTATTTCGGCAACCGGGCGCCGTCGAGCGCTCTTTTTTTGACGCGTTTTGGCGTTTTTAAGGAAAATTTTTTAGCGCGGCGCCTTCTTTTTCGACGCGTTCCCGATTTTTAACGCCGTCGATAAAATTGAAAAAAGGGGAAAAGTCGACGCAAACGTCGCGGCGCGACGGGGAACGGGGGATTTAGAGAGACTTTAACGGCGCGAGCGAAGCGTTAAAAAACGCCGTTTCCGTCGAGTTCGGAAACGGCGTTTGGAAAAGCGTTAGGCGTCGATCCGATTAACGGCGACGGTTGACGCGGCGGCTCATGTTGAAGCGAACGACGTGCGAAATAGCGTCGCTCCAACTCGGCAAAACGCGCTCCGGCGTTCCGGCGCGACGTTCGTCCGGGGTTTCGGCGGCGTCTTCGGACGTTTCGGCGTCGAATTCGCGTTCGCGGCGCGGGCGACGTTCGCGACGGCGGCGTTCGCGCGGCGCGCGTTCCGGTTCGTAAGCGGCTGTTTCTTCTTCGGGAACGTCGACGGATTCGGTTTCCGCGTCGCCGTCGAGCGTCGGCGCTTCGGCGTCGTCTTCGAACGAACGGCGACCGCCGCGTCGGCGACGGCGTTTCCGTTTCGAACGCGTTTCGTCGCCTTCGTCGTCGCTTTCGAACGCGTCGGCGCCGAACGTTTCGACGGGCGTTTCGTCGGCGAGGACGATTTTTTCGACTGTTTCCGCTTTTTCGACTTTTTTCGACTCGCGGCGCGGAGCGAACCCGACGCCTTCGTCGTCCGAGTCGGTCGCGAAGAACGCTTCGAGGTCGTTCAGGTCGACGTCGGTTTTAACGTCGTCGGTCGTTTGGGCGGCGGCTTCGGCGTCCGCTTCTTCGCGCGGCGCTCGGTCGTCGCGACGACGGCGGCGACGTTCGCGGCGGCGCGGCGCGGTTTCGATTTCCGCTTCGACCGGCGTTTCGACTTCCAATTCCGCGACCGGTTCCGGCTCGGCTTCCGGTTCGGCGGCGATTTCGGGTTCCGTTTGCGCTTTCGGTTCGTCGACTTGCGGGCGCCCCCAAGAAATTTCGAGTTCTTCGACGTTCGAGTCGGCGAAGAAGTCGGCGAAGAAATTTTCCGATTCGACGTTTTCCGTCGGCGACGCGGTTTCGAGCGTTTCCGGCGTTTCTTCCGTTTCCGTCGGTTCGACGGCGACCGGTTCCGAAGGCGCGGCGTCGATCGATTCGTCTTGCGCGACGCGTTCGATTTGCGACAGGAGCCCGACGAACGGATTGACTTCGGCGGTCTTAGCGCGAGCGCGTTTCTTCGCTTTCGTTTCTTTTTCGAGTTTCAAGACGTTTTTGACCAATTCGGTTTCGTCTTGTTCGGTTTTTTTCGTCGTTCGACGGCGTTTTTTCGGCGCTTTTTCCGTTTCGGCGACCGTCAGGTCGAGCGTTTCGGCGTCTTGCGCCGCGTCGGCGACCGGCGTCGCGAGCGCGGCGTCGATTTTATCCGTCTTCGGCGCCGCTTTTTTGCGAGTTTTCGTCGCTTTCGCTTTTTTCTCGCCGCAAACGCGCTTCGTTTTCGCGGGCGCTTTGGCGGCGTTTTGGTCGGCGTCGGCTTCGACTTCGACGGCGGGCGCGGTCGACGGCTCGTCGGCGCCCCAATCGTCGGCGTTTTGCGGCGCGTCGGCGTCTTGCGACAGCATCTCCGACAGATTATCCCAGTCGCTCTTTTTTTTCTCTTTACCCATTTTAATTTTATTTCAATATTTTCTTAAGATATAACGTCGTTCGTTCGCGTCTCGACGGCGAAGCGCGCGGGCGACCGCGGCGTCGTTCCGGACGCGACGAAAAAATAACGGCGAACGCGTTCGACCGACGACGGTTGGTTCCGAAAAGCGACGCGCGGACGCGTCGCGGAACGAACGGCGGAGTCGGCGGCGTTCGAAAATTTTATATTCGTTGCAAATAGCGCGCTCCTAACGCTCCGACGAAGGGGCGAAAGCGCGCCGACGCTCAATATTCTCTAATTTAACTCGTTCATTATATCGTCGGCGTTTT
>JAZQAP010000080.1:0-4980 GCA_045545275.1 Thermoguttaceae bacterium
AATCTCAACCGAACGATCGGGAGTCCGCAACAATTCCGGCAAATTAAAGGCGTCATTCAGATCGACGCGGCGATCAATCCCGGCAACTCCGGCGGCGTCCTTCTCGACTCGAAAGGTCGAATGATCGGGATGGACACCGCGATCGCCAGTCGCGTCGGCGAAAGTTCCGGCGTCGGGTTCGCGATTCCGGTCAACACGATTCACCGGATCGCGTCGATTTTGCTTGAAAAGGGCGAGGTGGTGCGCGGAGACGCCGGCGTCGTTCAAGTAACCGAAACGGAAGACGGCCTTATTCCGAGCCTTATCGACGAAGGCGGCGCCGCCGACTTGGCCGGTTTGCGCGGCGGCAAACTTGTTATTTCAATCGGCGAACGCAACGGAATTCAATATCAACGGCGACACGTCAAACGTCCGGAGGGCGGTTTCGACGTTATTTTCGGCGTCAACGGCGTTCCGGTGAAGACCGGCGAAGACTTCATTACCGCCGTCGAGGAACACGCGCCGGGCGAAACGATCGTTCTCGACGTGTTGCGACGCGGTCAAAAAATCGAGTTGCCGGTCGTCCTTAAATAACCTTTCCCTTACAAGCGTTTTATTTCGGCGTTCTTTGATAATCCCCGCAATTTAACGCAAATCGAAATTCAAGCCGCGTCGCTTTAAATAATAACGACGCGGCTTTTTTCAAAACAGAAACGGAATATTAAAACGCATCGTTGTTTTACCGTCCTTTAATCCTCGCTCCGCAAAAATTAACGATTAAAAGTAATCGCCCCAATATTTAGCGTCGTTAAAATCGTTAAATTCTAAAAAACGCTTTTAAGCGTTCAAACCGCTCTTGAAACGCCGCCCAAAATTTGTCATAATACGGTAAATTCCCGGATTTGAAGGCGCGTTTATGCAGATTTTACCGTTTATTCCGATTTCTCTCCCCTTTCGCTCGTTATTGTCGAGTCGCGGACGTCGAATTTGCGTTCTTGCCGCGCCCCTTCCGCTTCTTTTTTCTCCTTTGTTTTCCGGTTGCGCCGGCGTTCCCTCCGAACCGACGCCCGACCTCTCCGTCGGAACGTACAACGACGCGGCCCCCAATCCCCTTTTTGTGCAAACGTCCGACCCCGATTACCTTTGGAGCGCGGTCGTCGACGTCGTCGATAACTACTTCGAAATTCAATTTGAGTCGCCTATTCGCGTTTTTGAACGCCAAACGGAAAACGGCGAACGCTTCGTTTCGCGCGCCGAAGGACGAATCGACACGGCGCCGACGATCGCCGCCGGTTGTTTGGAACCTTGGCGCAAAAATTCCGTTACTCGCGACGACCGCCTCCTCGCGACGTTGCAAACGATTCGGCGTTCCGCGGTCGTTAGAATCGTTCCGGACAATTCCGGTTACCTAATTTACCTTTCCGTTTATAACGAAATTGAGGATTTAAAGAATCCGATGGGCGCGACGATCGGATTCAATCAAAATTTTATCGACGACTTTTCGCAATGGACGCCGCCGGTCGGCGAACGCGCGGCCTCTAAAGGTTGGATTCCAATGGGACGCGACGCGGCGCTCGAAACGCGAATGCTCGAGGAAATCGCTTGGCGTCTCGGTAATCCGCCGACTCTCCTGCGCGAATCGGCTTCGTTAGTCCCTTAAACGCGGTTTGAACGGTTCGCCCCGCTTTTTATCGCGCAATAATAAAAAAACAATCGAGCGCCGATTAATAAGCCAAAAGTCAATTGTTTCAACCCTAAAAAGCCTCCGCCAACAACGCGACCGTCTTGGTTTTAACGTTGTTAACGAAGGCTTTGAGTTTTACTTTTTTGACGACCTTAAACGTCGCGTCAATAATTCAGGGACGCGTCGTCGAATTTTTCTTCTTGCGTCGTTTCGGAATCCGGCGTCGCGTCGTCCGTTTTTTCAACGTCGCGCCGCCGTTTGCGTCCCGCCGCTCGCGCGGAGCGAAGACGCAAATGAATATTCCGAATTCGACGAATCAAATTCGCTTCTTCTTCGATTTCCTGTTCCAAAAGACTTAATTCGCTCAAATATTCGTCGCTTGCGTCAAAATTTCCCGTCGTTTCCCAACAATCTTCGACAATTTGCTCGTAAGCGCGATCTTCGAGCGAAACAAATTCGTTTTCCCAATCGGCGACGGCCGCTTCCGTTTCGGAAATGGAACGCCAAGCGACGCGCTCGGTCGTCAGTCGCGTTTCTTCAAAACGTTCGTCGTTCGTCGCTCTTTTGCCGTCGACGGCGCAATTGTTAAATTCGTTCCAGAGTCGCGAACCGTCGTCGTCTCCCTCGATCGGGCGTCGAGTTTTCGACGTTGTTTTTCGCGACTTTTTTCTTTTGATTTCCGTCCCGCCTTTTTTCGGGACGCCGTTTTCCAAATCGCCGACCTCGTCGATCTCAAATAGGAAACCGTCGTTAAAATATTCCGATTTTAACGCTTCAAAAACGCGTTTTTCGGTCGCTATTTCACTTTTTTCAACGTCGACGTCTTCGTTAACTTGCGCGACGTCGTCGAGCGGCGCCGTCGCGTTAATCTCGCTCTCTTTTCTAATTCCGTTATTTTCGTCGACTTCGCCAATCCCGCCGACTTCGCCGATTTCAACGTCTTCCGTTTCTTCGCCGACCGGCGCGATCGCCGCGCGTCGCTCCGAAGCGTCGCTCGTTTCGCTTCGCTCTTCGGCGTTCAGTCGTTCTTTCAACGCGTCGGCGCGTTCCCAACGGTCGACGCCGTTCGACTCGCCGACCGCGCCGTTTATTTCCTCGTCGTCGAGTTCTTTTTCGACGTCATTTCCTTCCCAATTTTTCAAGTTTTGGAGAAGTCGAGCCTCAAGCGCCGCGTCAATTTCCTCGTTTTCCGCCGTTTCGCCGTTAAACTCCTCTTCTAACGCCTCGTCTTCGCGTTCGTTATCAACCGCGTTAAAGCCCCCAAACTCGCTTGTTTGTCCAGTTCCGTTCTCTTTGCCAATCCTAACGTTTTCGCCCCTAACGTTTTCGCCAATTTCGCCGCTAGACGCGTTAAAACCGACAAAAGAAGCGTCGTCGTTATAATCGTCATCGTCGTCGTTAAGCGTTCCAAATTCAATAACGTCCGAAACCTCGCCCGACGAACTTATTTTCAGCTCTTCTCCCGGCAAATTTAGCAAATGCGCCCAAGCGCGTTCGACGATAGGCGCGTCGATTTCCCAAACGTCGACCGATTCGGTTGCAATCCGTTTACCGCCGCCCGTTTCTCGGTCGTCGCGACCGTTGTTTTCGTTATAATCGCTTTTTTCAACGTTCGCGTTCTTCTTTTGCGCCGTCAAAAAGAACGCGCGGTCGCAAAGTTGGTTCGCAATTCTCGGCGATCCTTTGCACAAGTCGGCGACGGTTCGCTTCGCCGAATTAGAAAAAACAAACTTTCCGCCGACGCGACGCGACTCGGCGTCAATGTAATCCGCAATTTCGGAACGTTCAAACGCGTCGAGATAGGAACGCGAAACAATTCTCTGTTGAAACGGATACAGCGGCGGCAAATTTAAACGTTCTTCCAAAACGGTCGTTCCGAAAAGCGCGACGCAAATCTGCGAAGCCGCCGCGGCGCCTTGATCGATAAAAGAACGCAATTCGTCGAAGACGCGAAACGGCAAATTTTGCGCGTCGTCGATCAACAAAACGCAACGCCGACGTTGCGAGCGTTCGAGATAATCGAGCGCCATCAGCCGCAATTCCGTTTCGTCGCAACCGCAAAACGTTTGACGCAAAGAAAACAAAAACTGCTGCCAAAACGATTTAGCGTCGATCCGACGCGTCGGCGAAACGACGGCGACCAAACTTTCCGCTTCAAACTCGGCGGCGAGAACGCGCGTTAACAACGTCTTGCCCGTTCCGGTCGCCCCGACGACGAGCGCGACGCCTTCGTTCCGCCGCAAGCAACGCGCCGTCGCAAGTCGCGCTTCCTCGATCGCCGCCGCCGGAAAATAAACCCGCGAATCGGGCGTCGATAAGAAGGGTCTGCGCGCGTCCCGATTTTCTCGATATTCCATTTTGTCGCCTTCCTTAGCGTTCGTTTCGATCGTTCCTTCGACCGCAAGGCGTTCTTGCGTTTGGTCGCGCCGCGCCTTTTTCGCCGTCGCGCGCTCCGCTTCGAACTCCGTTTGCCGCAAAACGCCTACTTCGCTACTATCGACGCGTCGCCCGAAAAAACTTTTGCCTTTTTAGAAAATTCGATAAAAAAGACGCGATCGTCAAAATCGCTTCATTCTTATCCGTTTCAGTCGACGCAAAACCTTTTTCCTTCCTTTTCTCTTTTTTCTCTTTCTTTTTCCCCGCTTTACTTTTCCCCCCTTCTTAAAGCCGATTTTAACGATATCAACAATTTTTCACCTGTTCTTCCCAAATCCGGAACACGAGCAACGCCCAAAGTCGCGCCGCGTGATCGAACTCTCGATTCTCGTGTTCCTTAATCAACCGCTCGACAAATTTCTTTTCAAAAAACGGCGCCGCGTTCGTCGACTCGCTCAACAGCGCGTCTTTCAGCGTTTTATTCAACGGCCCGCGGAACCAAGCGTCGAGCGGAACGCCGAAACCGGTTTTCGGGCGCGCGTCGATTTCCGCCGGCAGAAGATCGCGACAGGCTTCGCGAAGAACGTATTTCCCTTTCTTTCCCCAAAGTTTGTATTTTAACGGAATCTGCAACGCCAACTCGACGACGTTTGGGTCGAGCATTGGAGCGCGAACCTCCAACGAACTCCGCATCGACGCGACGTCGACCTTCGTCGTCAGGTCGCCCGGCATATAAGTCAGCAGATCGACGAACGAAATCGCGCTCGTCAAGTCGCGCCGTCGAAACTTTTGAAAAGCGTCCTGCAAAAAATCGACGCAATCGAGTTCGGCGGCGCTCGGACGCGTTCCGTCGAGCCGCAAACCGCCGTTTAAGTCGCCGCTAAACTCCGCTTCTTTCGCGCATTCCGCCCAATATTCCTCGCTTAGCAACGAATGCAAGC
>JAZQAP010000081.1:0-2837 GCA_045545275.1 Thermoguttaceae bacterium
TTCGGAAGCGCCGGTTTCGCCGTCAAAATAAGCCGATTTTGTCAAATTTACCGCCGGCTCCAACGATAAATCGCCCGATTTCGCCGGTCGTTCCGACGTTTCCAACGCCCTTGACTCGCTTAAATCCCTCAAACTCCCCAAATTTCCCGACAAGTTCGACGCGTTCGGCAACGCGACGCCGACGTCGTCGTTTTTTCCGTTTCCGTTCGCGATCGCGTTCTCCCCGCCGACCGAAATCGTTTCCGGCGCCGATACGACGCGGAAGCGTCCGGACGAAACGAATCGACGTTCTTTTTCGCCGTTTTCCCCGCCTTGTCTATTCTTGCTCGTCAACGTTATCCCGTCGTTCCGCGTCTTCGCCCTATTCAACGCGTCTTTCCTAAACGTCTTTTTTACGACGTTAAAAGCGCTCTTTATCCCAAGCGCTTCTCCGTCGAATCTTTCGTCGTTCTCATTCTTCTTCGAAAAGCTCGTCGACGTCCTCGCCTTCGCCTCCGGAACCAATATTCGCAACCAGATTCATTCTAAGAACGTCGCCGATTACGCGGAGCATTCCGGATTTAACGACGCATCGCGCGTTCAACCGGTCGCCGTCGAACGCGTATTCGACTTCGAATCGAGCGTCGTCCGCTTCGGCGATTCGCTCCGAAGCCTTGCGCAAAACGACCGGCGCCGCTTCGTTTCCGTCGAGCGCGTCCGCCGCCCAACGCCCAAACGGCGCGACGGCGAACGCAAAGCGCGCCGGAGCCGTCGTTTTCTCCTTTGTTCCGGCGGCGATTCGAGCGAACTCGGCGTCCGCTTCGGCCGAATCGATTCCGACGACGAGCAAAATCGCGTCGTCGCTCGTTCCCCAACGAACGGCAAGCGTTTTGTCGCTCCAATATTTCGCCCAATCCGGCAATATCTTTCCCTCAAACTCGGCGAAAGGAAAATCGATTTTCGAAACGTTAAACCCGTCGACCGTTCCCGCGTCGATATTAACAAATTTAGCGATTTTTTGGGCGATTTCCGGTTCCCGTTCGTTCAATTGTTCCCAAAACATCCGAACGACGCGCGCCGTTTCTTCGCCGTCGATCGACGCGATCGCGGTCGTCCAAACCAACGGGTCGCAAGCGAACGCGGAGGCGGCGTCGACCGTTCCGTCGGCGGCGATCGACGTCAAAATTTTCTCCAAAACGACGATAAATTCCTCCGCCGTCGCTCGTTCCTCCGCGTCGTCGAGCCCAATTTCAACGGCGTGTCGCATCCTATCGATCGCGTTCGCTCGGCGTTTCGCCCAAAACTCGCGGTCGAGTTCCGAGCGTTTCCCGGCGTCGACGGCGGCCCAAACGGCGTTCGGCGTTTCGGCGACGGCGCCCCAACGGGTTTCGGCGTTTTGCGCGCCCGCGAACGTCTCGGCCAAGGCCGTTCCGTCCTTGCAAACGACCGTCGCTTCCCCAACGAGATCGCCGGTCGCCGCGTCGACGTTAAGCGTCCAAGCGACGCGTTCGAGCGAATCGAAAAGCGCCGAATAATATTCGAGCGTCGCGTTGAACTCTTCCAGCGCGAACGGGTCGTCCGTCGGCGCGATTTCGGCGATCTTTTGCCGCGCCCCCGCGAAACCCGCCTCGAGCAATTCTTCCGGAAGCGCGGTCAAATCGACGTCGACGCTCAAAACGCTCTTGCCGCTTTTGTCGCCGAGCCAAGCGGTCGGATCGGTCGTCGGCGCCAAAGTCTCTTTTCCTTCTTCAAAAACAAAGAGCCAACCGTCTTTTTCGAGCAAGCGGAAACGCGGTTCGTCGCCGAAAAAGATTCCTTCCGGCGTCGTTTCGATTTTTTCTTTCAAGTTGGAAACGCCGACAAATTCAAATTTTTCGACCTTTTCGACCGGCAAAAACGCAAACGGAACGATTTCGGAACCGTCGGTCGCGACGACGACGCCGAACGGCTTTGCGCGGTCGAGTCCTTGAACGTCCCCGTAAATCGCTCGAACGGTTTCGACGACCTCGACGACTTTCAGCGCCCGCGCGACGCCTTCGACCGCCCCCCAAACCGCGTCGTATCCGGCGCTCTCGACGACGGCGACCGGACGCCAAGTCTTGCCGCCGTTCGATTCGCTCGCCGACGTCGTTCGTTCGCCGCCGACCAAAACCGCTAAAATTGCCGCGACCGTTAAAAACGCGACGCCTAACGCGTCGAACGCTTGCCGTCGAAAGGTCGCGCAAGTCGCGCCGCAACGTTGGTTCACTTTTCTCCGTCGATCGCTCATCGTCGTCTCCATTGGTAAAATCGCCCCTATCATTCAAACATTATTCAATTTCCGCAACAGTTCCGGCGGCGCCCGCGAACGCGGTTCTTCCAAATTTTAAAAAATCTCGCCGCAAAAGTCAAGAGGCGTCCGCCGTTCGCTCGCGTTTTTCGTCGCGTTCCTCTTTTTCTCGTTCTCTTAATTTTCTCGTTCCTTCCTCTTATCTTTCTTTTTTTTAACGCAAGTTTCGAAACCGCTCTTGCGTCGCGCGGCAAATTCCGCTAAACTCGCGCCGCGAAGCCCTTTTCGCCCGACGTTATCGTCCTTATCCTTCCGTTTTTTTTCCTATTTTCCGCCTTCTTTTCCCTTATCTCCCAATTTTCCGCCTTCGATGCAACCCGCCCGTTTTCGCTCAATCCCCCTCGTTAACGCCGACGACGCTCCGGACGCTCTCGCGCCGAACGTCCGATTCCCCAACGCTTCCCGTTTCGCGCCGATTTTCGCCGGTCTCGAAACGCCGCCCGCGGAAACGACGAACCCCGGCGCGGCGTTTTTCTCCGCTTTCGCCCCGAGTCTCGCCGATTCGGCGCGGCGGTTGACGACCCCGACG
>JAZQAP010000082.1:0-5864 GCA_045545275.1 Thermoguttaceae bacterium
TGCCCATCACGCAGGAACAGATCGACGAACTGAAGGCCCACGCAGACGATATTAATTACGAGGATGCAAAAGCCCGTGAAAAGGAAGTACGCCACGACGTGATGTCCCATGTATATGCCTACGGCCTTCAGTGCCCGAAGGCAAAGGGGATCATCCACCTCGGCGCCACCAGCTGCTTCGTTACCGACAACGGCGACGCGATTCTCTACCGCGAAGCGCTCCGCATGGTGCGCGACCGCCTCGTCGTCGTGATCGACCGCCTCGCGAAGTTCGCCGCCGAGTACCGCGCTCTTCCGTGCTTGGGCCTCACGCACCTTCAACCGGCGCAACCGACGACCGTCGGAAAACGCGCGACGCTCTGGACTTACGACTTCGCGACCGACCTCGAAGACCTCGAATATCGTATCGCGAACTTCAAAACGCTCGGGAACAAAGGCACGACCGGCACGCAAGCGAGCTTCCTGAAACTCTTCGACGGCGACCACGCCAAAGTCCGCGAACTCGAACGCCGCGTTTGCGAAAAGATCGGCTTCGACAAAGCGTTCGCCGTTACCGGTCAAACGTACCCGCGCAAGCTCGACGCGCAAATTCTCGACGTTCTTTCCCGCATCGCCCAAAGCGCGCACAAGTTCGCGACCGACATGCGCATTCTCGCGAACAAAAAGGAACTCGAAGAACCGTTTGAAAAGAACCAAATCGGCTCGAGCGCGATGGCGTACAAGCGCAACCCGATGCGTTGCGAACGCGTCTGCTCGCTGGCCCGCTTCGTGATGAGCCTGCAATCGAGCCCGGCGATGACGATCGCGACGCAGTGGATGGAACGCACCCTCGACGACAGCGCGAACCGTCGTTTGTCGATTCCGCAAGCGTTCTTGGCGATCGACGCGATTTTGATCGTCATTCAGAACGTCGTCGAAAACATCGTCGTTTACCCGAAAGTCGTCGAAAAGAACCTCCGCGCCGAGTTGCCCTTTATGGCGACCGAAAACATCTTGATGGCGGCGGTCGAAGCGGGCGGCGACCGTCAAGCCCTGCACGAACACATTCGCCAACACAGCGTCGCGGCGGCGAACGTCGTCAAAATCGAGGGCGGCGAAAACGACCTCCTCGAACGTCTCCGCAAAGACCCGGCGTTCGCGTCGGTCGATATCGACGCCGAGATGGATCCGTCGAAGTTCGTCGGGCGCGCGCCGGAGCAAGTCGACGAGTTCATCGCCGAAGTGGTCGAGCCGATTCGCGCTCGTTACGCCGACTTGGCCGCGGACGACGTCGATCTCCGCGTTTGATTTCAAGCGCTAAACAACGCCAAATTTCCCCCGTTAACCGACGCCGCTAGCGTTCTTCGGAACCGACGCGGCGCCTGTTGGGGCGTTTTGCGTTTGCGGCGAACGGAGTTCAAACCCAACGCTAAATAACGTCAAACAACTTGGCAACCGGCGCCGCTAGCGTTCTTGCGAACCGACGCGACGCCGCCACGCTTTCGACGGTCGGCGTCCGACGGCGAACGCTAAATAAACGACGACGGAGAAAAGTTCCGGCGTCGTTAGCGTCCCCAGCCGAAACGCTCGAACCCGGTTCAACTAAGCGCGACCGACGCAAAACGCTAAATAAACGACGACGCAAAATCACGACGCCGTTAGCGTCCTGACGCGAAGTCGGCGAACCCGGTTTAAACGGGCGCAAACAACGCAAAACGCTAAATGAACGGCGGCGACGCAAAATCACGACGCCGTTAGCGTCCCGATGCAAAGTCGCCCGAACCCGGTTAAGCCGAGCGCAAACGACGCAAAACGCTAGATGAACGACGGCGGCCAAAAGTTCCGACGTCGCTAGCGTCCCCAGCCGAAGCGTTCGAACCCGGTTCAACTAAGCGCGACCGACGCAAAACGCTAAATAAACGACGGCACTCAAAAGTTCCGACGTCGCTAGCGTCCCTAGCCGAAGCGCCCGACCCCGAAACGAACGGAGCGGCGTCTTCCCTTTCCGAATATTTCCCCAGTTTCCCCTTATTAATGCGGCGTTTTTTGAAGGAGGCGCGATATGTTGACTTACCAAACGGCGGGCGAATCGCACGGCAAAGGTCTCGCGGCGTTGGTCGACGGGTTCCCGGCGGGCGTTCCGCTCGACTCGGCGTTCATCGACGCGGAGCTTCGGCGCCGTCAAGGCGGGTACGGTCGCGGCGGACGGCAAAAAATCGAGACGGACTCGGCGGAAATTTTAACGGGAATTTGGCGCGGCGTCAGCATGGGGGCGCCGATTCTCCTTTGGGTCAAGAACCGCGACTACAAAATCGACGAAATGCCGACGCCGACGCAACCGCGCCCGGGACACGGCGACCTGACCGGCTCGATGAAGTACGGTCAAGGGATTCGTCCGATTTTGGAGCGTTCGAGCGCTCGCGAAACGGCGGCTCGCGTCGCGGCGGGAGCGTTGGCGAAACTTCTTCTCCGCGAACTGGAAATCGACGTCGTCGGTTTCGTTTCGGGCGTCGGCGGGGTCGACCTGACGCCGGACGTGTCGACGGAAACGCTTTCGGCGCAAGAGTTGCGAGCGATTCGCGACGGGAACGAAATTTTCTCGCTCCGCCCCGACAAAGACGCGGAAGCGAAGAAAGCGATCGACGACGCCCGAAGCGCCGGCGACACGATCGGCGGTTTGATCGAGGTTCGCGTTACGAACGTTCCGTTCGGACTCGGGACGCACGCGCAGTGGTCGTCGAAGTTGGACGGTCGCCTCGCGCAGGCGGTCGCGGCGATTCAAGCGATGAAGGGCGTCGAAATCGGCGCCGGGTTCGCGCTCGCGAAGACGCCCGGTTCGCAATCGCACGACGAAATTCTTTGGGACGCTTCGCTCCGTTCGACGCGTTCGCTCGGGTTCGTTCGCCCGACGAACCGTTGCGGCGGGCTCGAAGCCGGGATGACGAACGGCTGTCCGATCGTCGTTCGCGCCGCGATGAAGCCGATTCCGACGCTTCTTAAACCGTTGCGTTCGGTCGACTTGGCGACGCTCGATCCGGTCGAAGCGGCTTACGAGCGAAGCGACGCTTGCGCGATTTCGGCGGCCTCGGTCGTCGTCGAGAACGTCGTCGCGTTCGAGATCGCGGCGGCGATCGTCGAAAAGTTCGGCGGCGACTCGCTCGACGAGATCAAAGCGCGAATGGAGCTGCAACAAAAAACCTTAGAACTGCGCCTCCCCCGTTGACGCTTCCCCGCAAGGGACGCCGTTTCCCCGTTTTTTCGCCGTCGCGACGCCGGAAGCGTTTTACGGCGCCGACTTTTTCAACGACGTTCGACGTTCGACTTTCGCGTCAAACGTCGTTTTTTGCGGCCTTTTTGATTTCCGCCGTTTTATCGCGCAAACGCCGCGAATTTCCGACGCCGTTCCGCCCGCCGCGTCGCGTTCGTTTTCCTTTCCCCCGTTTTAGCAAGGCTTCCGCCAATGTCCGCTTCCCGCGACAATAAAGATTACGGCGACTTTCGCGCCTTCCAAAATTACGAAACGCCCCGCGACGACGTTTCCCCGTCGCCGCAAAGCGCCCAGAGCGCCGTTCCTCCCGAGTCGCCGCAAACAGCCGAAAGCGCTCCGCCCGCCGATTCGGCGCAAAGTCTTTTCGCGACGCTTTTCCCCGAAAACGCCGAATCGACGCCGACTTCGCAAAACGCGCCGCCGAGCGCTGGTCGCGCCGAACCTAACGTATTCGCGCAAATCCTCTTTTACAGCGTCAAATACGGGCTTATTCTCGCGATTTTTGGCGGCGGGGGCCTTTGCCGTCTCGCGACGAAAGACTCGAACCGTTACAACCAAGTCGACGAGTCGACCTTTCCCCGCGTCGTCGACGCTCCCCCCGAGCGAACGGAACGCGACGCGTCTTCGACGTCCGAAAACGCGCCGCCGATTCCTTACCTCTTCGGCGACTTGCACGAACGCGTGGAAATTGCCCGGCGTTTGAGCGCGCCGACCGTCGACGGCAAACTCGACGTCGACGCGATTCGCAAGGCCGATTTTGGTCGTTTACTCGTCGAAAAAGCGTCCGAGGCGGGCGAATGGTCGCGGGCGCCCGTTCCGAAACTGCGCGCGCCGCAAGACGCGAATTGGAGCGACGACGAACGACCTGGCGGAACCCTCCAAACGATAACGCTTTACGACGGTCGTTTAAGTCGCGACGTCGACCTCCGCTTCCGTTGGATTCCCGGGAGCGCGGCGGACGGGACGCATCGCGACGCGAACGACGCCGTTCAACGTCAAACGGCGGTCGAGCGCGGTTTTTGGCTTCTTGAAACGGAGACGACGGAGAAAATCGTTTTCCGCCTCGAAGCGAACGATTCTCGTTTTGCGCCGACGAACGAGCGAGGCTCGATACTTGCAATTTCAGGCCGCCGAGCGCGTCCGTTGCTCTTCGCCTTCCCGGCTCGCGTCGACTTCGAAGAAGCGCGCCGTCTTTGCGAACGACTCAATTCGCTCGAAGGAAAGCCGGACGGTTTCGCGTTTCGCCTCCCGACCGAAGCCGAATGGGAGCGCGCCTGTCGCGCCGGAACGACGACCCCGTTCAACGTCGGCGACCGACTAACGTTCCGCGACGCCGTTTTCGCCGAGCCGGACGCCTCTTACCGCCCAAACGGTTCCGGCAACGTCGGTCTTTTTAAACCGAACGCTTGGGGGCTTTACGACATGCACGGCAACCTTGCCGAATGGACGACGGCGGTCGAAAACGCTCCAAATACCGACGTTTCCGACGCGGAGCCGACGTTCGTTTTGCGCGGCGGTTCCTTCGACTCGACGGCGAACGACTGCGCTTCGTCCGCTCGCGAAGTCGTCGCGTCGAGGCGCGAGGCCCGAAAACGTCTCGACGCCGGGTTCCGAATCGCGCTCGCTCCGGTCGACGACCCCGAAACGCCGGAAACCGACGCGGAAAACCAACCGGTCGAAACGCCGCAAGTCGCCGACGCGGAAGACGAAACGAACGAAACGCCGCAAGTCGCCGTCGCGGAAAACGAACCGACCGAAACGCCGGAAAGCGCGCCGGTCGCCGAGTAACGCCGCGTTTCCTCCGTTTTTCGTTAAAAACGCGAAACCGTCGTCGAGTTTGCAAGCTCGACGGCGGTTTTTTACGTCGCGACGGGCCCGAGCGCCGCCGTCGTTCCCCGCGTTTTGCGACAAAAAGCCGACGTTTGGAAAGATTTTTTCGCGCCGACGCTTGATTTCGCAAAGTCGATCGGGTACAATCGAAAACGACGCGACAAAAAGTCGCGCCGGGCGCCGCCGCTTCCGCCGACGCGGTTGTTAGCGGTAAAATTGAAGTCTTGAACGCAAAGGCGAGACGCATCGACGTCGCGCCCTCTTTTGACGCCCTAAGTAAAGCAAGGTTATCGCGGCGTTGCCAACATTCGCAAGATTAGCGTAAAATAGGAGAAAAACCGTGTTGATTTTCAGCTTTTTTCTTTCAATTCTATTTTGCCTCCTCTTGCATCCTAAAGAAAATAGCGGCTGTTTGATTCTTTACGCGCTCCTTGCGTTTATTTCGCTTGCGCCCAACTTCCTTGGCGCTTCTTCGGCGGTCGTATTGGCGGCTTCCTTATTTATTCTCGGTTTGCTCGTCTGCGCGGTCAATATCGTCGAGGCGACGCGTCAAAGAACCGCGCCTCCTTTTATTGGCGGAGTTCTTTTATTTTTGGGCGTCGCTTCGTTTCCGGACGCTAGATTTTTGGGAACGCCTTTCTTCTATTACGCCAAAAAATACGTTTATCTATACGTTCTTTTCGACATATCGATTCCCGGCTTTATTTTATACGTCGTTTTATCCGCCTATCGTTTCGCTTGCGGTTGCCCGCGTCGTTTATTGCGTTTAAGTTCTCGGCGCGAACCCC
>JAZQAP010000083.1:0-11630 GCA_045545275.1 Thermoguttaceae bacterium
CTCGATGAAGTCCATCACCATGTAGTGATCGTACTTTGTCGACTTCGACTCGTAAACCGCCGCGACGTTCGGGTGCCGCAGCTCGACGCCGAGTTCGGCTTCCCGCGTAAATTCGTCGATCGCCGTCTTGTCCTCGCGGAACCGAGCCCGCAAGACCTTCACCGCGACGACTTTCCCGGTCGCCTTGTGAACGCAACGAAAAACTCGGGCGAAGGAGCCGGAACCGATCATATACTGAATGCGGTAGTCGCCGTAATAAAAGCCGGTCGTTTCGCCGCTCGACAACCGCTCGACTTGGTACTTCGTCAGGTATCCGAGCCGCTGCGCCGACTGCAAAAACTGTTCGGCGGTGAAATTCTGCGACCCAAACGAATTTTCAACGTCGCGAATCTTCCCCATATCCAAGAGGTCGAGGGACAAAAGTCGTTGCGTGAGATCGTCGACGGAGAGTTCGGACATTGCGATTTCCTAAAATTGTCGTTAATCTTCTTGTTGCGAAACGCTCGACGCGCCGAAACGTCGAGGCAAAAGCGCCGCGTTGTTTTCTCGGGAAAAATCGCCGCGAACCGCCGCTCCGCGCTTTCGTCGTTTTCCCGATTATACACTAAATCAAATCAAAAGTCATTCAAAATTTTCGTCGAAACGAACTAAAACAAAAAAATTCGCCCTTTTTTTGTAAAAATTTGCCGAAAATCGGGCCCAAAGCGCCGCGTTTTTTAAAAATTTAAAGGAAAGAGAAAAAAAAAGCGACGTCGGCGTTGAACGAAAAAATTTTTCCTTATATAATAGGAGCGGTTTTGAAACGTTTTTGAACGCGTTCGCGGTTCGTCGCCGCCTCGCGTTCCCCTAAGTCGACGGTCGAGGAGAATCGGAAGGAATGAAACGCTCGATTTCGCTTTGGACGGCCTGCGCCCTCGTCGGGTTCGCCGCTCTCGGTTGCCAAGAGAAACCGGAAATCGCCTTCGAGGAATACGGCGAAACGCGGGCGACGCTTCCAAACGTCGACGACGTTCCCGAAATATTCGAAATTCCGGAGGAAGCCGAGTCGCGAACTTGCGCGATGCGCGAACAAGCGCTCAACAGCGCGCGAAACGACCGTAAACGCGAACTCGAAGCCGCCCAAGAGGCCGCTCGAAACGCCGATTCGCAAAAAAATGACCTAAACAGCGCAAATTAACGAGACGCGTCTTATGAAAAAACTGCCCGCTTTCGCCGTTTTATCCATGTTAACGTTTCCTTTGACGCTCGGTTGCGGCGATTCCGGACGGCGCAATATCCGAATCGTCGAAACCGATTCGCAAACGCTCGTTTACGTCGACGAAAAAGAGCCGGAAGTCGCGCCGCCGAAAGTCGAAACGTCCGTCGAAACGCGGCTCGTTTACGTCGACGAAAAAGCGCCGGAGGTCGCGCCGCCGAAAGCCGAAACGCCGACGCCCGCGGTTCTTCCCGATTTCGCCCAACTTCTCGCGCTCGGCGCCAAAATCGACAAATCCGGCAAATCGCTCGACCTAACCTCCGTTGAAAAACTCGACGGTTTTAACGTCGCCGCCGACGCCGAACGCTGGAACGCGGTGAAAGTCGTTCGCGGCAAGGGCGAGTTAACCTCCGAAACCTTGCGCGCTTTTGCCAAACTCTCCAATTTAACGGAATTCCTTTGGTCGGACGCCGTTCTTTCCGGCAAAGCCGACGCGGACGCCGCTTTCGCCGAATTCGCTAAATCCCCCAATTTGAAAAAACTCCGTTTAACCGGCTTGCGAACGAACGACGCGAAATTCCCAACCGCCGCGTTTGCCGCTCTTGCGCAAACTCCGCGACTTGCCGACGTCGACGTCAGCGGCTCGCCCGCGACCGCCGCCGACTTGGCCGCCGTCGATTGGAAAAACGGGTTCGCGAAATTGACGAAACTGAACCTTTATCAAACGAAAATCGGCGACGCCGGGGTCGACGCGCTCCTTCCGTTGACCGACCGCTTGACGTCGTTGAACCTCGACGACGCGCAAATCGGGCCGAATTCGGCGGCAAAAATCGCGCAATTTACCGAGCTTACCTTCCTTCACGTCGGTCGTTCGACGCTCGACGACGCGAGTATCGCCGAGTTTGCTAAGTTGGGTAAATTGGCGAAAATACACGTTACCCGTTCGAAGGCGACCGAAGCCGGGGCCGACGCCCTCCGCGCCGCGCTTCCGAACTGCGAAGTCGTTTCGCAACCGGAAAATTAACGTCGCGCCCCCGTCGGACGCTCGACGCGACCGTCGAAGCAAGCGGCGTTCGAACCGTTTTCGCTCGCGTTTTTCCGGCGTTCGAACGTTTTTCAAGTCGTCTAAACGCGCCGTTTGGACGGTCGATTTTTCGCAATTTTGCCCTTTATTAATTAATACGCGTTTTTGAAGCGGTTCTTTCCGCGTTTAAAAACGCCGATTTTTCGCCGCCGAGCGTTCGAGCGGCGCCGTTTTCCCTTCAAAAGGAGCCGATAAATGAAACGTTTTTGGATTTTCTGCGCTTCGCTCGTTTTTTGCGTCGCGGCGACGACCGTTTCCGCTCAAGACGACGGTTTCGTCTCGATTTTTAACGGCAAAGACCTGACCGGCTGGTCGGGCGACCCGCGTCTTTGGACGGTCGAGGACGGCGCCATCGTCGGCACGACGGACGCCGACGCGAAAAAAATCGCCCAAAATACCGCGCTTTTCTATACTGAAGATCAAAATATCGGCGATTTCGCGATCAAATTCGATTACAAGATCACCAAGGGCGGCAACTCCGGCCTTTACTATCGCGGTTGGTTCCTCGACGGCCCGGAAAATTGGCGAATGGGCGGCTACCAAGGCGACTTCGACGGCGACAAGAATTACGCCGGCATCATGTACGGCGAAGCGCTCCGCGGCATTTTGGCGAACCTCGGAACGGTTAGCCGCGTCGACAAAGACGGTAAAATCCGCGAAGTCGCCCGCTTCGCGACGCCGGAAGAAATCCGCGCCAACGTTAAGCTCGAAGATTGGAACAGCTACGAAATCGTCGCGCAAGGCTACGTTTTCGTTCACAAAATCAACGGCAAAGTTACGAGCGTTTTCGTCGACGAAGACTCCGACAAAGTCCGTCGTCCGAGCGGCGTTCTCGGTTGGCAACTTCACGTCGGCCCGCCGATGCGCGTCGAAGTCAAAAACATTTACTTGAAGAAGCTGTAATCGTCGTCTAATCCGCCTCGATTACCCGTTTTCTCTATTTTGAAACGCCGCTTTCCGCGCTTTGAACGGAACGGCGGCGTTTCTTGTTGCAAAACGCCGTTTACCGCGCGGCGTTTTAGCATTTTTACCCTCCCAACTTATTTTACGGTCGAAAAACCGCCAAAACAAACGTTATGAAACCGCTGCGACTGGGCACCCGACCGAGCGCGCTCGCGCTTTGGCAAGCGAATTGGACCCGCGACGCTTTGGAAGCAAACGGCGTCCCCGTTGAAATCGTCAAAATTCACACAAAAGGCGACGTCGACCGCAATTCGGCGATCGTCAATCTCGGCGCGCAAGGCGTTTTCACGAAAGAAATTCAGCGCGCGCTCCTTCTCGGCGAGATCGATTTGGCGGTTCACAGCCTCAAAGACCTGCCGGTCGAGCGAATCGACGGGCTCCGGTTGACGGCGGTTCCGGTTCGCGCCGATTTCCGCGACGCGTTCGTTTCGAATCGGTTCGCGACGCTCGACGAACTCCCGCCCGGCGCCGTCGTCGCGACGAGCAGTATGCGGCGACAAAGCCAACTTTTGCGGCGTTCGAACGGCGCTTGGGACGTCCGCCCGGTTCGCGGCAACGTCGAAACGCGCCTCAAAAAGCTCGACGACGGCGAGTTCGACGCGATGATTTTAGCGTCGGCGGGACTGAACCGACTCGGTTTCGGCTCCCGAATCCGGCATTTTTTGGAGCGTCCGGACTTCCTCCCGGCGGTCGGACAGGGCGCGCTCGGGCTCGAAACCCGCGCCGACGACGCCGAAACGATCGCCCGCGTCGCGCCGCTGGCCGACGAAGCGACCTTTTTGTGCGTCTTGGCGGAGCGTTCCCTCCTCGCGACGTTGCAAGGCGGCTGTCTCGTTCCGATCGGCGCCCTCGGAACGCTTGCCTCGTCGACGCAAACCGCCCAAACTAACGCCGACGCCCGCCAAACGCTCCGCCTCGACGCGCAAATTTTATCGTTCGACGGCCAAACGGCGTTCCAAACGGTCGCGACGCAAACCTTCGACGCCGCGCTTTCCGACGCTGAAAAGCAAGAAATCGCCGAACAACTCGGTCGCGACGCCGCGCAAACGCTCCTCGACCAAGGCGCGAGCGATTTAGTCGCCGAAATTCGCCGAATCCGCGACGAGCGCGCCGGGCTGAACGCCCCGCAAAATTAACGCCGACGCCGCAAACCGCCCGTTTTACCGCGCTCGACGACGTTTCCTCGACGCCGCCGAGCTCCCATTTCTCTTATCTTGCCTATTTTTACCGCTTTATCCAAATTGCGCCGACGTCGTTAACGGGCCAAAACTTTCCCGCTTTTCTCGCAAAGCGCCGCTTCGACGCGGCGCGGCCCTTCCCAAATTCGCTCGACGCGTTAAAATAAACGTTAAAATACGCAAGACGCGGAACCTTCGAATCAACCTCAACCCCGGTTCCGACCGGACGCAAAGGAAAAAGGACAAACGAATGCTTTCGATGACGCCTTCGGAAAAAAAAGCGATTGACACGATGCGAGCGATGGCGGCGGACGCCGTTCAAGCGGCGAAAAGCGGGCACCCGGGCACTCCGATGGCTCTCTCGCCGGTCGCTTACCTCCTTTACAACGAGCGAATGAAGTTCGACCCGAACCGCCCGAACTGGCCGGGCCGCGACCGTTTCGTCCTCTCGATCGGGCACGCGTCGACGTTGATTTACACGACGCTTCACTTCGCCGGAGTGAAAGCGCTCGACGCCGCCGGGAATCCGACCTCGGAACCGGCGGTTTCGCTCGACGACCTGAAAAGTTTCCGTCAACTCGGCTCGCGTTGCGCCGGACACCCGGAATACGGGCGCGTCGCGGGCGTCGAAACGACGACCGGCCCGCTTGGCGCCGGGGTCGCGACGAGCGTCGGGATGGCCGCCGCCGACCGTTGGCTCGCCGACCGTTACAATAAACCCGGTTTCGAACTCTTTTCGTCGGACGTTTACGCGCTTTGCGGCGACGGCTGTATGATGGAAGGGCTCGCGTCGGAGGCCGCGTCCCTCGCCGGACATCTTAAGCTGGGCAATCTTTGCTGGATTTACGACCAAAACCGCATCACCATCGAGGGCGACACGGAACTTGCGTTCACCGAATCGGTCGCCGACCGTTTCGCCGCTTACGGTTGGAACGTTCTGAACGTCGACGACGTCAACGATCTTCCGGCGCTTCGCGAAGCGTTCGACGCGTTCAAAGCGACCGCCGACCGTCCGACGTTGATTATCGCCAAGAGCCGCATCGCGTTCGGCGCCCCCACTAAAGAGGGGAAAGAGTCCGCGCACGGCGCTCCGCTCGGCGACGACGAAATCGCGGGCGCCAAGAAATTTTACGGGATGGATCCGGAAATCAAGTTCGCCGCCGACGCCGACGTTTACGAGCTGTTCGCGTCGAACCTCGGCCAACGCGGCCCGGAAGCGTCCGCCGCTTGGGACGCGCTTTTCGCCGAATACCGCAAGGCTTATCCGGAACTCGCCGCCGAACTCGACGCGATCTTCGCCGGAACGCTCCCGACCGATTGGGACGCCGCGCTCCAACCGTTCCCGGCGGACGCGAAGGGCCTCGCGAGCCGCGCGTCGAGCGGCAAAGTCTTGAACGACGTCGCGGCGGGCGTTCCTTGGCTCGTCGGCGGCTCGGCCGACTTGGCGCCGTCGAACTGCACTTGGCTGAAAGCGGAGGACGCGGGCGAGTTCGGGCCGAACTCGGTTGGGCGCAACTTCCGTTTCGGCGTCCGCGAAAACGCGATGGGCGCGATCGCCAACGGGCTGACGCTCTCCGGGCTCCGCTCCTACTGCGCGACGTTCTTCGTCTTCTCGGACTATATGCGCCCGGCGATTCGCTTGGCCGCGCTCCAAGAAATCCCGACGCTCTTCATTTTCACGCACGACTCGATCTGCGTCGGCGAAGACGGCCCGACGCACCAACCGATCGAACACCTCGCGTCGTTGCGAGCGATTCCGAACCTGAACGTTTTCCGTCCGGCGGACGCGAACGAAGTCGTCGAAAGTTATCGCGTCGCCCTTAATTCGACGAAAACGCCGTCCGTTTTGGCGTTGACGCGTCAAAATCTCCCGACGCTCGACCGCGAAAAATACGCTTCGGCGGCGGGCGTCGCTCGCGGCGCTTACGTTCTCGCCGACTGCGACGGAACGCCGGACACGATTTTGATTGCGTCGGGAAGCGAAGTCGCCCTTTGCTTGGAAGCGCGCGAAACGTTGGCGGCGGAAGGGGTTAAAGTTCGCGTCGTTTCGGCGCCTTGCCTCGATTTGTTCGCGCGACAACCGCAAGAATACCGCGAATCGGTTTTGCCCAAGGCGGTCAAAGCGCGCGTCGGCGTCGAACTTGGCGTCGAGCAAGGTTGGGGCCGCTTGATCGGCGATTACGGACGTTTCCTCGGAATGGACGGCTTCGGCGACTCCGCTCCGGCGGGCGTTTTGCTGAAACACTTCGGCTTCGTTCCGGAACGCGTCGTCGAACTCGTCAAAGAGTCGATCGCCGACGCTCAAAACTGATTTTGCCGTTCGATTCGACTCGTTTTAACCGATTCTAACGCGTTAAAAACCTCCAAAACAGCCGACGTTTTCCGAGAGCGTCGGCTGTTTTGTTACCCGCGAACGTTCGACGCCGTCCTTATTTTTGCCTTTTTGCGACTTCTCAAATTGCTCTTAGCGCCGCTTCGCCGTTTCTCGACCGCGACGGTCAGGATTTTCCAACGCCCAACAATTCTCGCCAGTCCTCTCAAACCTCCTATCTTAAAGCGACAAAACCCGGTTTATAAAAATTTTCCAAAAATTTGCAAAAATTTTTAAAGTCTTCCCACACGCCCTATCTTCCTCATCTTAACGTCAATTTTCATTAAAAGACGCAATTTAAATAAAACGCGCGTTCTACGTCGACTAACGGTTAAAGAAAAAATACCCAAAAGAAATGTTTTGCGCAAAGCGTCGACGTCGCGTTTGACTCCCGTTCTCTCCCAACGCAACTTCTTTAATCCCGTCCTTTAACGGCGGCGACGTTGAAAACGCCAAAACGTTAAATAGGCAAGCGGGATAAAATGCGGCGTTTTATTAAAGAAGCTAAAATAAAAAGAACTTAGCGCGTCGACCAATTACACGGAAAACTTGAGAAAAAATTTTAGATATTGACGAGAAAAACAATTGATTTTATAATCGTTCCTGTTGCGAACGGAACGTACTAACAGACAAGAAACGTTCCGCGTTTACCGCGCCCCGTTCCTTATCGTCGTCAATTTTTGAGTTGCTTTCCGAAACGCCGTCTTCGGCCCCTTCGGAAACTAGGCAAAGATTAACGATTTTATCGACGCTCGTCAAGCGGAAAATTTAAAAAAATTTTCCGTCGACGCGCCTTTTGGAACAAAGAACGTAAAATACGTCGAATTTAACGGCGCCGTTGCTCGCCCGTTTGCCCTTTCCCCCGTTTGCCCATTACCGCAAGGAGTCCCGCTTGTCCTCGCCGTCGTTCGACCAACGAGAGCAAATTCGCGACGCGATCGACGTCGTCGATTTGGTCGAGCGATACGTCCCCTTGCGGCGACAGCGCGCGAACTTTGGCGGGCGCTGTCCTTGGCACGACGACTCGCGCCCGAGTTTGCAGGTCAATCCGCAGCGGCAAACGTTCAAGTGTTGGGTTTGCAACATCGGCGGCGACGTTTTTTCGTTCGTTATGAAGATTGAAAACGTCGATTTCAAAGAGGCGATGCAAATCCTCGCCGATATGGCCGGGATCGAACTCGTCAAACGCCCGAAACGGCCGCGCCTCGACGCGCCGTTCCGCAAACAGCCCGCGCTCCCGAGCCCGAACGCCGACGGTTCCAACGCCCCGAACGCGCTCCTCGACGCCGCCTACCTCGACGCGCAAAACGCCGAGTTCGCCGGGAACGCTTCGTTAGGCGCCCAAACGACAAAAGCAAACGTCGGCGCGCAACCGCTTTACGCTCCGACGGAAATTCCGAAAGCGACCCTTTATCGCGCGCTCGATTGGCTCGCGGGCAAGTATCGCGCCGAGTTTTTAAACTCGCCGGAAGCGGAGGCCGCCCGCGCTTACGTTCGCGACCGCGGCATTTCGGACGCGGCGAGCGAGCGTTTCCAAATCGGTTACGCGCCGCTCGATTTCGGAGCGGTCGTCGGTTGGGTCGGAGCCGACCGCAACCGCGTTCGCACCTTGGAAACGGCCGGAGTCCTCGCTTACCGCGAAGATTACGACGCGAACGGACGCCCGAAACCGCGTCCGCGTTTCGCTCCGACGCCGCAACTCGGCCCCGACGAACGCCGCCGTTATTACGACCGTTTCCGCGGACGCCTTATTTTCCCGATTCGCGACGTCCAAGACCGCGTCGTCGCGTTCGGCGGGCGGCTCCTCCCGAACACGACGCTCAAAAGCCCGGCGAAATACGTCAACTCGCCGGAAACCCCGATTTTTACGAAGTCGAAAATGGTTTACGGGCTCGACCTGGCCCGCAACGCGATCCGCAAAACCCGCAAAGTCGTCGTCGTCGAAGGTTACACCGACTGCGTGATGGCGGCGCAATTCGGCTTCGAGAACGTCGTCGCGGTCTTGGGAACGGCCCTCGGCGCGGAACACGTTCGGATGTTGAAGCGGTTCGCGGACAAAATGATTTTGCTCCTCGACGGCGACGAAGCGGGCCAAAAACGGACGCGGGAAGTCCTCCGCTTTTTCGTCGAACAGGGCGTCGATATGGATGTTCTAACGCTCCCGAACGGCGCCGACCCTTGCGAGTTTTTGCTCGAAAACGGCGCGGAACCGTTTGAAGAACTCCTCGAAACCGGAACGGTCGACGCGATGGACTGCGCGTTCGCCGCCGCGACCGCCGGAATCGACCTCGAAAACGACGTCGTCGGCGCCGCGAAAGCGCTCGATTCGCTCCTCGAAATCGTCGCGCTCTTCCCGGAACGCTCGACTTCGTCCGACGACCCGGTTCGCCTCCGAATGCTGAAAACGATTCAGCGTTTCGCCGCTCGTTTCCGCGTTAGCGAAGCGGAGATTCGGCGGCAGTTGGGCGAACGTCGGCAAAAGCAACGCGCGAACGCCGAACGGGACGCCTACCGCGAACAACGTTGGGAAGAGCGTCGCGAACGGAACGCAAACCGTTGGAACGAGCCGAGTTCCGACGCCGAGTCGCCCCCGCCGCCCCCGGTCGACCCGGAAGCGGAACGAATCGCGGCGTTTCGGCAAAATTGGGTTTACCCGGTTCCGGGCGCCGACGACGAAACGGACGACGAGCTGCGAGAACGCTTCCTCCCGTTCGAAAAAAGCGTTTGGAACGACTCGCGCTTCCTGCCGAACGCATTGGAACGCGAGTACTTAGAGCTTTGGCTCGCCCAGCCGGAATACTATCCGCGCCTCGCCGAAAACGTCCCGTTCGAAGCGTTGCGGTCGCCGATAACCCGTCAGCTCGACTTGCTGGCGCGCGACCTTTGGAATCGCGGCGATTTGCCGACCTTCGAGCGCGTTATGTTGCGGTACGAAGACGAAGCGACGAAGGCGTTTTTGATCGAGCTCGACGAAAGCCCCGCCGCCAAAAACTTGCCCGAAACGCTCGCCGACCCCGAAACGCTCGAAACGCTCTTGCGCGATATTTTCGCCGGTTTCGAACGCGAACGTTTCAAGCGCGAACTGCCGCGCCAAGTCGGTCGGCTCCGCGAAACCGAGTTAAGCCCCGAAGACAAACTGCAAGCGCTCCTCGAATGCCGACGCTTGCTCCAAGAAAAAGAAGAAAACCGAATCGACTGAACCGTTTTTACGGACGAAGACGGGTCGAACGGTCGGCGAGGCGCCGTCGAAACGGCGTTTCCGCTCGTTGTTTTGAGCGCGCCTTTCGAAAGCGCATCGTCGAGAAACCCTTGCGGGCGACAAGACGTCGTCAAGGAGAAACCAGTGTCGAGATTTAATTGGAACGCCGTTGATTTTCAAGAACTTTTGGCCAAAGGAAAGGCGCAAGGGTATATTACCGTTCAAGAATTTACTCAACTGATCGTTACCGCCGCTTCGGTCGACTCGACCGTCGTCAACGAGTGGAAAGCGCGTCTCGACGAAGAAGACGTCGAACTCGTCGACGACGACTCGCAAGACGCTTGTTTCGATTACTTTGTGTCCGACGACGACGCGCCGACTCGCGCCGCCGATTACGAAGAATATCGCGTCGAACGGGAGCCGGAACGCGAACGCGTCGAATCGGTCGTCGCCGCGCTCGATTTCGGCGAAACGGAGCGTTGGAACTCCGATCCGATTCGCCTTTACTTAGCGCAACTGGCCGATATTCCGCTCCTTACGCGAGAAGAGGAAGTCGCCGCGTCGCGCAAAATCGAACAAACGCGCCGCCGCTTCCGCCGCGTCGTTCTGTCGTCGCCGGCCGCCGTTTGCGAAGCGACCCGCCTTATTCGCGACGTTTGCGAAGAGCGCGCCGCGTTCGATCGAACGATCAAAAAAAATCTCTCCGAACGTCTCTCTAAAGAGGCGATTCAAAACCGAATGCCGGCGAACCTCGAAACGCTCGAACGCGCCGTCGATAAATTGCGCGCCGATTGGCGGCGCTTGCGCTCGCCGTCGACTCCGGCGGAAGAAAAAGCTAAAATCAAGCGCGAAGCGAACTTGCGACGACGCCGTTGCGCTCTTTTGCTCGAAGAATTGAGTCTGCGCACTCGACGCGCCCACGCCATCGTTAAATCGATGAAAGCGACGAGCGCCCGTTTCGCCGAACTACGCGCCTACATGCGTTCGTCGCGATACGCCGTCGCGTCGCCGAACCGCCGCGCCGCGGTTCAAGCCGAATGGCGCGCCCTCCGTCGCAAAGCGCAAGAATCGCCCCGCAGTTTGGAACGCCGACTCGAGAAAATCGCTCGCTACCAACGCGAATACGAAGAAGCGAAAAGCGCCCTGTCGCGCGGCAACCTGCGTCTCGTCGTTTCGATCGCCAAAAAATACCGCAACCGCGGGATGAGTTTCCTCGATCTCATCCAAGAAGGCAACACCGGTCTGATGCGAGCCGTCGACAAGTTTGAACACCGAAGAGGCTATAAATTCTCGACTTACGCAACTTGGTGGATACGCCAGGCGATCACCCGCGCCATCTCGGAACAAGCGCGCACCATTCGCATTCCGGCGCACATGATCGACGCCTTGTCGAAATTGCGAACGATTCAAAAGAACGAATTTCAACGCTCCGGGCGCGAGCTAACCGTCGAAGAATTGGCGTTTCGCTCCGGTATGCGAACCGACGAAGTCGAACGCGTCTTCCAAACCGGCGCTTCGCCGATCAGCCTCGAACGCCCCATCGGCGATTACGACGACGCGAATTTCGGCGATTTCGTCGCCGACTCGTCTTACGAACGCCCGGAAAAGAGCGCCGGCAACCAGATGCTGCGCAAGGAGTT
>JAZQAP010000084.1:0-4569 GCA_045545275.1 Thermoguttaceae bacterium
CACGTCGTTGTTCGGTTCGTCGAACGCGCGGGCGCTGAAGAAGATTCAGCCGCGCGTCGAGGCGATCAACGGGCTCGAGCCGAAATATCAAGCGATGAGCGACGAGGAGTTGCGCGAGCAAACGTTCCTCTTCCGCAAACGTCTCGCGGCCGGAGAAACGCTCGACGACCTGCTCGAGGAAGCGTTCGCCGTCTGCCGCGAAGCCGGGCGCCGCGTCTTGGGGTTGCGCCACTACGACGTGCAGATGATCGGCGGGTGCGCGCTTCACGAAGGGAAGATCGCCGAAATGATGACCGGCGAAGGGAAAACGCTCGTCGCGACTCTTCCGGCGTACCTCAACGCGCTCGAAGGGAAAGGCGTCCACGTCGTTACGGTCAACGATTATTTGGCGCGCCGCGACATGGAGTGGATGGGGCCGCTTTATATGTCGCTCGGCATGACGGTCGGTTCGATTCAAAGCAACATGTCGACCGCCGACCGTCAAAAGGCGTATTCTTGCGACATTACCTACGGCACGAACAACGAGTTCGGGTTCGACTACCTGCGCGACAACATGCGTTACGCCCGCCGCGCCGACTCGAATTTCCCGCCGGACGCGCAACAGTCGCAAGGGCGCCTGCACTACGCCATCATCGACGAAGTCGACAACATTCTCATCGACGAAGCGCGGACGCCGCTTATTATCGCCGGTTCGGCGCGCGACGACTTGTCGAAATATATCGCCGCCGACCGTCTCGCGGCGCAGCTGGTGAAAGACGTCGACTTTAAAGTCGACGAAAAAGACCACACGACGAACCTGACCGACGAAGGCGTCCGTCGCGCCGAGCGTTTGGCCGGCGTCGAGAGCTTCTACACGGTCGGGAACATGCACTGGCCGCACTTGATCGACAACGCGTTGAAAGCGCGCCACCTTTACAAGCGCGACGTCAACTACGTCGTCAAAGACGGCGAAATCGTCATCGTCGACGACTTCACCGGACGCTTGATGGAAGGGCGCACTTGGAGCGACGGTTTGCACCAAGCGGTCGAAGCGAAGGAAGGCGTCCGCGTCAAGGAAGAAAACCGCACCTTGGCGACGATCACGTTGCAAAACTTCTTCAAACTTTACGACAAAATCGGCGGTATGACCGGTACCGCGATGACCGAAGCGAGCGAGTTCTGGAAGATTTACAAACTCGACGTGCTCGCGATTCCGCCGAACCGCCCGGTGCAACGTATTTGCAAGCCGGACTTGATTTACCGCACCGAAGCGGAAAAATACAAGGCCGTCGTCGACGAAATCGAACGCGTTCACAAATGGGACGTCCTTATCCTCAAAAACGGCGAGGAAGCGTTCGGGACGATCGTCAAAGAATCGGACGAAATCGTCGAGTTCGTCGCCAAGGGAACGAAAGACGTTCTGAAAGTTCCGCGCGCCGAAATCGTCGAAATCGAGTACAAGGGGCGCCCGATTCTCGTCGGGACGGTTTCGATTCAAAAAAGCGAACTTATTTCCGGCATGTTGAACCGTCGCGGCGTCAAGCACCAAGTCTTGAACGCTCGCCCGGAAAACATCGGTCGCGAAGCGGAAATCGTCGCGCAAGCCGGGCGAATGAACGCCGTTACGATCGCGACGAACATGGCCGGGCGCGGAACGGACATCATCCTCGGCGGGAACCCGGAAACCCTCGCTTGGTCGATCTTCCAAACGAAGTATCCGACGCGCCTCGACGTGCCGCAAGACGAATGGGTCGCGCTCGTTAACGAAATCGAAAATCGCGAGCAAATGAAAGCCGAAGGCCAAAAGGTGCGCGAACTCGGCGGCCTGCACATCATCGGCACCGAACGACACGAAGCGCGCCGCATCGACTTGCAGCTCGTCGGGCGTTGCGGTCGTCAAGGCGACCCCGGGATCGCGCGTTTCTTCCTCTCGCTCGAAGACGACTTGGTGCGCATCTTCGCCGGCGACTGGGTCAAAAATATGTTGACCCGTCTCGGTATGGAAGACGGTCAAGCGATCGAAAGCAAGATGGTTACGCGCCGCATCGAAGGAGCGCAAAAGAAGATCGAAGAGCGCCACTTCGAGACGCGCAAAAGCCTTCTCGATTACGACGAAGTCATGGACATGCAGCGCAAGCGCGTCTACTCCTACCGTCAGCGCATTCTCGACGGCGGGAACACGAAGGACTTCGTGCAAGAGATGATCGACGCGCAACTCGAGCGCTACTTGAAGGAATTTTTGGCGCCGACTTACGGGGCCGCGTCCTACGCCGCTTACGCCGCGCATGTGTTGAACGTCGAGTTCGAACCGAAGCAATTCCGCGGGATGGACGCGAAAATGGCGAGCGAATACGCCGTCGACTGCGCGCGACGCATGTCGGAAACGCACGCGCTCGACGCGGTCGAGGAAAACCTCTCCGACGACGCGCCGGAAGAAGAGTGGAACTGGCAAGCGTTGGCGAAAGCCGCGAACGCGCGCTGGAACGCCGGCGTGCGCGACGTCGACCTGAAAAAAATCGGGCGCGACGGCGTCGCCGAGTTCCTCATCGAAAAAGCGAACAAATTCTGCGACGCCGCGAACCTCGACGCGGGCGCGCCGCTCCTCGCGGAAAATTACGGCGTCAAGACGGCTTGCCGTTGGCTCCGCGAAAAATTTGGAATCGAAATCGACGAAAACGAAGCGTCGAAGCTCGAAACGGCGGACTTCCGCAAACTGGCGCGCGACAAAGCGTTCGAAGGATACCGCGAACGCGAAGCGCGTTTCCCGGTGTTGGCCGGATTGGCGCACTTCACCGTTCAAGATCAAAACGGCAAACGGTACGATCGCGAGGGCGTCGCCGATTGGGCCGCGCGTCGGTTCGGCGTCGCGCTCGACGTCGAGGAGCTGAAAAACAAGCAGCGCCGCGAAATCGAGGAAACGCTCTTCGCGATCAGCCGCGAAGCGTCCGAAAAAGCGGAGCCGTACCGCGTCGAGATGCGGAAACGCTTGGAAAAACTCTTCGCCGACGAAAGCGTCGACGTCGAGAAAATCCGCGAAAAGCGCGAGGAAAAAATCGCCCGCAACGAACGGATTACGTCGAGCGATATTCGCAAGATTCGCCGCGACGCGCCGGAGTTGAAAGCGCTTTGCGATTGGCTCGACGGCGAACTCGGACAAACGCTGACCGTCGAAGAACTCGCCGATTGGGACGTTTTGCTCTTGGAGAACCGCGTCGAGTCGATCATCGAAAACGAGTTCAATCCGGAAATGCGCAAGGTCGAACGGTCGTTGATTCTCGGCATTTTGGACGGCGCTTGGAAGGAACACTTGATGGCGATGGATCACATCAAGGCGAGCGTCGGGTTCCGCGGATACGCGCAGGTCGACCCGAAAGTCGAGTACAAGCGCGAGGGGATGCGCGTTTTCGACGCGATGTGGAACGGCGTCTTCGAACGCGTTACCGATTACGTGTACCGCGTCGAACAGCTCGACGAGAACTTCATCGGCTCCGTTTGGTCGGCCGGGACGACGATGCGAGCGACCCAGCCCGCCGCGCAGTCGGCGACCGCCGAAATCGACGCCGAACGCGCCGCGCAAGAAGAAGCGATCGAAGCGAGCAAAGGTCAAAAAGTCGAGACGATTCGCAACAAAGAACCGCGCGTCGGACGCAACGATCCGTGTCCGTGCGGCAGCGGGAAAAAGTATAAGAATTGCTGCGGCAAATACAACTGACGCGGAAACTTAGCCCGCGTTAAGCGAGCCGATTAACGAAACGCCGTCGTTCGAGTTTTTCGAGCGGCGGCGTTTTTTTTTAGGTCGCGTCGACGTTAGTTTGGGGGAAATGGGAGAACTGAGCGGTTTCGTCGAGCGGCGGTTAATCGGAACTTCTTCATTTTTCCAAGTTGCGCGAAACCTATCGTCGGGAAAAAGCGTCTAAAAAAAGGAAAAAAACGATTTTTTCTCGTCGATTTTGTTGA
Source organism: Thermoguttaceae bacterium (assembly GCA_045545275.1). Lineage (GTDB taxonomy): Bacteria > Planctomycetota > Planctomycetia > Pirellulales > Thermoguttaceae > RUG369. The sequence goes on from JAZQAP010000084.1 coordinate 3,937, forward strand.
TTTCGCGTTTGCGACGCGGTATAATCGTCGTATCGAAAAGAAAGGAGGGAAGACGAAAGCCGACTCGGCGTAAATAACGATAATTCAACGGAATAATGAATCGGTAAACAAACGGGCCGTCGCGACGGTTCGCGCGAAATTTGTTTTTTTATAATTTTGCGTTAGCGCAAGGAGACGAACGATGAAAAAGAATAGGAGATTGGAGGAAGCGGGCAAGCGACGCGGTTTTACTCTTGTCGAACTGCTTGTCGTCATCGCGATCATTGGGATTTTGATCGGGCTTCTTCTCCCGGCGGTTCAAGCGGCGCGCGAGGCGGCGCGCCGTATGCAATGCACGAACAACCTGAAACAAATCGGCTTGGGGTTGCAGGACTACCACGACGCGCACAACAATTTCCCGCCGGTGCGCACCGGTCCGGCGAACGAACAATACACCGCGTCTTGGGGCGTCGTCAGTTTTTACGTCGCGCTTTACCCGTTTATCGAGCAGAGCGCGCTTTGGCAAGAAGTCGTTTCGGAGGGCGGAATCGAGGACGGGTTTGTCGGATGGACGCACGCTTGGCAAACGGACACGGCGCCGTTTAAGGGCGTTACCGTTTCGATGCTCGGCTGTCCGTCGGACGGCGGCGCGTC